>NZ_AVOF01000795.1:0-37880 GCF_000465935.2 Pseudomonas sp. EGD-AK9 | reverse complement strand
CAGGCGCGCAGTGCGTTGCAGCAGCAGGATGTAGGCGTCCAGCTCGCGGTGGATGCGGCCCTGTTCGTCCGCCACGTGCAGTTCGCTCAGTGCCGCTTGCGGGTCGATGCCGGCGGCGCGCAACTCCTCGTCGCGGCCACTGATATCCAGCCACTGCACGCTGTCGGCGGGCTGGTCGCTGAGGCGTTCGTAGCGGCGGCGGTCGGCGACGCAGCGCGGACAGGCACCGTCGTAATAGACCTTGATCGGCATGGTGGCGAAGCGGTGAGGAACCTGCCGTTGAGTATAGGCCTGCAGAAATGACAAGCCCCGCTCGGGGCGGGGCTTGGCGGTGCGGCGTAGGCTTAGATCAGTTCGCCCCACATGTCGTATTCATCGGCATCGACGATGCGCACGCGCACCTTGTCGCCCGGCTTGACCGCGGTGGAGTCGATAAACACGCTGCCGTCGATCTCCGGGGCGTCGGCCCAGGAACGGGCCACGGCGCCTTCGCCGTCGACTTCGTCGACCAGCACGTCCATCTCCAGGCCGATCTTGGCCTGCAGGCGCGCGCTGCTGATCGCCTGCTGGTGGGCCATGAAACGCTCCCAACGCTGCTGCTTGATCTCGTCCGGCACAGGTTCGAGATCCATGTCGTTGGCCGGGGCGCCGTCGACCGGGCTGTACTGGAAGCAGCCGACGCGATCGAGCTGGGCTTCGCTGAGCCAGTCCAGCAGGTACTGGAAGTCTTCCTCGGTCTCGCCGGGGAAGCCGACGATAAAGGTGGAGCGGATGGTCAGCTCGGGGCAGATCTCGCGCCATTTCTTGATCCGCGCCAGAGTCTTGTCCTCGAAGGCCGGGCGCTTCATGGCCTTGAGCACTTTCGGGCTGGCGTGCTGGAAGGGGATGTCCAGGTAGGGCAGCAGCTTGCCGGCGGCCATCAGCGGGATCACGTCGTCGACGTTGGGGTAGGGGTAGACGTAGTGCAGGCGCACCCACACGCCCATCGCCGACAGCGCCTCGCACAGTTCGAGCATGCGCGTCTTCACCGGCTGGCCGTTCCAGAAGTCCAGCTTGTACTTGAGGTCGACGCCGTAGGCGCTGGTATCCTGGCTGATCACCAGCAGTTCCTTGACGCCGGCCTTGACCAGGCGCTCGGCCTCGCTCAATACGTCGCCGACCGGGCGGCTGACCAGCTTGCCGCGCATCGAGGGGATGATGCAGAAGCTGCAGCTGTGGTTGCAGCCCTCGGAAATCTTCAGGTAGGCGTAGTGGCGCGGGGTGAGCTTGATGCCCTGCGGCGGCACCAGGTCGATCAGCGGATTGTGCTCGGTCTTCGGCGGGATCACCTCGTGCACGGCGTTGACCACCTGCTCGTACTGCTGCGGGCCGGTGACCGCCAGCACGCTGGGGTGCACGTCGCGGATGCTGTCTTCGGCCACGCCCATGCAGCCGGTGACGATCACCTTGCCGTTCTCGGCGATGGCCTCGCCGATGGCGTCCAGCGATTCGGCCTTGGCGCTGTCGATAAAGCCGCAGGTGTTGACCACCACCACGTCGGCATCCTGGTAGGTCGGCACGATCTCGTAACCTTCCATGCGCAGCTGGGTCAGGATGCGTTCGCTATCGACCGTGGCCTTGGGGCATCCCAGGGAAACGAAGCCGACTTTCGGTGTGGCGGTGGACATGCGGGCTAACCTCGATGGGCGCCCCGGGGGCGCCGCTGATCAAAAAGTGCGCAATTCTAGCGGCGGATCGGGCACTTGACCAGAGGCGCCTGGTCTTCAGTTGCGTTTGGGCAGCATGCGGACCAGGGTGTTGTCGCCGCCTATATAGTGGTGCAGCAGTCCGGCCGCGGCGTGCAGGCCGATCAGCCAGTAGCCGGCGGTGCCGGCCAGCTCGTGCAGTTCCTTGAATTGTCCGACCAGCTCCTTGTTCGGGCCGATCAATGCCGGCAGCTCCAGGCCGAAGAAGGGGACGGGCTTGCCGGCGGCACTAAGGATCAGCCAGCCGACCAGCGGCGTGCCGATCATCAGGGCGTACAGGGCGACATGCATCAGTTTCGCGGGTACGGCTTGCCAGGCGCTCAGCGCCGGCTCGATCTTCGGCGCCGGGGTGATCACGCGAGCCAGCAGGCGCAGCCAGACCAGGGCCAATACGCTCAGGCCGAGCATGAAATGCCATTGCTTGAGCAGCTCGCGGGCGTCGCTGCCCTTGGGGAAATTGCCTTTGAGTTCGATGCAGGCGTAGACGGCGGCGATCAGGATCAGCATCAGCCAGTGCAGGCCGATGGACAGGCTGCCATAGCGGGACGGGGTGTTCTTCCAGTTCATCAGGGCGTTCCTCTGTCGATAACCTGCGTCTTCTGCAGGTACGGCAAGGGTATGCCCGCCTGGCTTAAGGGAAGCTGAGGAAGATCAACGGCGGAAACGAAAAAGGCCACTCGTTTGAGTGGCCTTTTTCTGAAGGTGGTTGCGGGAGCAGGATTTGAACCTACGACCTTCGGGTTATGAGCCCGACGAGCTACCAGACTGCTCCATCCCGCGCCGATGATTCTACGCCTGATTTAAATGCTGTCAATCGGTTTGTTTGTTTTAATCGACTGAGTCAATTGAAGGCGCAAACAAAAAGGCCACTCGCTTGAGTGGCCTTTTCGATGTTTGGTTGCGGGAGCAGGATTTGAACCTACGACCTTCGGGTTATGAGCCCGACGAGCTACCAGACTGCTCCATCCCGCGTCTGTGGGTCGGCATTCTACCGTCGGCTGCGCCGCTGTCAACCATGTATTTGAAGAAAACTGTTTTCAACTCAGGTGCTTAGCGTTAAACAGCTGTTAGATTTCAGGGCCTAGGCCAGGCCGGGCAAGGCTTCCAAGGGTGTCGTGCGCCAGATGATCCACGTCGACTGTGCATCCCTTATCCGAGTGTTTTTGGCGTCCCACTGGTGGTCGACTGGGTGTTTGGTGTCCGTTAGCGTTCGCAGGCGTGCGGGTCCAGCAGTGGAAAAAGCGGGTATTCACGCGGGGTTCGTAAACCGCCAGGAGATACCCGCCATGCCTTTGACTGGTGTCCAGATGCGCCAAGCCAGGCCCGCTCGTCCCAAGTCCCCTAAATTCAGTGACGAGCGGGGCTCTTTTCATTCGGGGCTAAGTCGTTTCTCAGCCTGCACCTAACCGCTGCAAGGGAGCTGTTCGGGCCGAATGTTGAGATTCGCCGGACCAGTTACAGCACGGAAGATTTCAAGCCCGGCGATGGAGGTGATTTCATCAGCTATTTCAGTGTTCCTCATCAGATATCCAGAACCAGCGGCTGCCCACCGCTTTCGTCTAAAGCGGGTACAGCGCAACAGATGAGCGCCATGCCTTCGTCCGGCATCTGAGTCGGGAGATGGGGGTAGTGCACCTGGCCGCTGAGCACTTTCGTTCGGCACATGCCGCAGGACCCACCACGGCAGCTGAAGTCGGGAGACAGACCACGGCTTTCCGCCAGTTCCAGCAGGCTGCCGCTGCCTGGTTTCCAGCGGGCTTCCCTGGCCGAGGCGGAGAAATACACCGGCGCCGGCGCTGTTGCCGCCGGCGGCTGAGCGGGTGTTGCTGGGTGATTGTCCTCTTTGCGTTGCAGCGTCGAGGGGCCAAAGGTCTCGGCGTGGATGCGTTGATCGGCGATGTTCAGTGCGCGCAGGCCGTCGTAAATCGCTTGGACAAAGCCCCCGGGGCCACATAAGTAGAAGTCGTAGTCGTCCACCGGCAGGTGAATCTTGATCGTCGCGACGTCGAGACGTCCGAGCAGTTCATGATCCCGGCCCAGCACTGTATTTTCTTCCGGGCAGCTGAGGGCGCGGTGCACCTGCAACAGGTCAGGGCAGCGTTTGCGCAGATTGGTGATGTCCTGCTGAAAAGGCAATTGCTTCAGGGTTCGCGCGGACTGGAACAGGTGAATGCGGCGCTTGTTTCCCGACAGCTGGTTCTGCGCCACCAATTCCCGCAGCATCGAAAGCAATGGCGTCATGCCGACGCCTGCGCCGATCAGTACCACGGGGCGTGCCGTGTCTCCATCAAGGGTGAAGCGCCCCATGGGGGCGCGTACCTGTAGCCGGTCACCGACTCGAACCTGGTCGTGCAGGTAGCGCGAGACCAGCCCCTGAAGCTTGACGCTGATGCGCAGAAAGCTGTCAGAGGGTGCGCTGGACAGGCTATAGGTGCGAACCAGCACCTGCCCCCCGGCGGCCGTGGGAATGCGTAGCGGTAGATGCTGTCCCGCCATGAAACTGACCGTCTCGCCGTTTGGGGGCTGGAGGTAGAAGGAACGGATGTCCTGGCTTTCCTGCTCCAGGCGGATCACTTGCCAGTCCTGCCACTGATTGCGCTGCTGCCCATCGGCTTCGGCCCAGGTACCGGTCATCAGGCTGGTCGGCGCGTATTCCTGGAAATTCCAGCGAATCGATAGAGCGCGCGGTCGAAGCACGGCCTGCTGTACGTCGAGGGTCCAGAGGCGTTCGGCACCCTTGAAAGCGCCGATCATCGGGCTGTTGGCAATCAGTTCCGTCGTTCCAAACAGTTGCAGCACATCGCCATTGAGAAAATCGACAAAAAGCAATCCGGCGACCGGGTTCAGGTGCAGGTTGCCCAGGGTGTTGAAGTGCAAGTTGCCGGCGTAGTCCGGGATGGTCAGGCGGTTCCCGGCGACTTTAATGAATCCAGGCCGCCCACCGCGATGGGAGACATCCACAGAGCGTTGGCCGTCTTCGTGCTCGACGTAGCTGGCGACGAAGAACGTATCGGCATTGCGGATCATCGCTGCCAGGCTGGCGTCTAGCGCCGCGAAGTCCCGGCGTGCGTCCTGCTCGTCGCGGCCTGTCTCCTCGCGGGTGTAGGTGCGTTGCTGGATGTACTGCGGGCAATTGCCGAAGGAGTGCTCGACGGCGACTTCCAGACGACCCGCTTCGACTTGTCGGAGGACGCCGTTCATGCGGTTGCGCCGCCGTGTGTGCAACTCGATGCCCAGCAGGCCGATCGCGCTGCCGGTCGCAAAGCCGCTGGTCGCCGGGTCCTGCTGGTCGAGTTCGGTGGCTAGCACGAGGCAGCGGGGATCGGGCGAGGTGACGAAGCCTTCCGGCCCTTCGAGTAGCGTCGCCCAGGGGCGGCCCTGGGCATCCACTGCGCCGACGATCATGAAGGGCAATTGGTGATAGAAGTCACGGTGCTGGTCTGGCATGTAGTCACGGATCACCCGCTGACCGTAGGACTCCATGTCCCCGGAAACGCCGGCGCGTTCTTGCATCGCCTTTTCGCCGGCATGCCAGGGAGAACGGCGGGGATTGGTTGAAGTATCCATCACGAAGACCTCGCTGGGGGAGGCTGCCGGGCGTACCGGCAGCGGGCGGCGGGTTCAGCCGGCCTGCAGGCCGGCCACGGAGCGCTGCATGGGCACGAAGCCGGGCAGGGCCTCGATGCGGGTCAGCCAGGCGCGGAGGTTGGGGTATGGCGCCAACGACACATTGCCCTCCGGCGCGAGCGCGATGGAGGTGTAGTTGGCGATGTCAGCAATGCTGGGACAATCACCGGCGAGGAAGGGCGTTCTGGCCAGTTCGCCATCCATGATCTGGAACAAGGCATGGGCGCGGGCGATGACGTCGTCGGCATCGAAGCGGGCGCCGAATACCCTGATCAGCCGCGCGGCCCCAGGCCCGAAGGCGACCTGGCCGGCGGCCACCGACAGCCAACGCTGTACACGGGCCTCGCCTAGGGGATCTGCCGGCAGCCAGCGACCGTTGCCATATTTTTTCGCCAAGTAGACGAGGATGGCGTTCGAGTCGCTGACGATGGTGCCGCCGTCGTCGATCACCGGCACCTGACCGAAGCTATTGAGGGCGAGGAATTCGGGGTGCTTGTGGGCCCGCTTGGCCAGGTCGACGAAGATCAGCTCGGTGGGCAACTTCAGCAACGCGAGCAGCAGCTCTGCGCGGTGGGCATGCACCGACAGCGGATAACGGTAGAGTTTGATGGCGCGGGTCATGGCGCGAGCTCCGGTCGAGTTGGGCAAGACATCAGGCCTGAATGCTCCCCAGCACGTCCCGGATGCGCCGGGCGATATGATCCACATGGGTTTCCAGGGCGAAGTGCCCGGTATCGAGCAGCTCCACGATCGCACCGGGATTGTCGCGTTTGAAAGCTTCAGCGCCCGGCGGGATGAAGAAGGGATCGTGCGCGCCCCAGATCACCAGGGTAGGCAGTCGCGTATCGCGCAGGAACGCTTGGAAGGCCGGGTACAGCTTCAGGTTATTGGCGTAATCGAGGAACAGGTCGAGCTGGATGTCCTTGTTGCCTGGACGTTCCAACAGCAACGCATCGAGGTAGTACGACTCGGGCGCCACCCGCTCCACGTCCTTCACGCCATGCAGGTACTGCCAGCGGGTGCCGGCTAGGTTCAGCACGGCATCGTTCACCACCTGGCGGCGCTCGGGATTGCCAGGTTCGGCCCAATAGTCGCGGATCGGCTGCCAGGCATCGCCCAAACCTTCCAGGTAGGCATTGCCATTTTGCGAGATCAACCCGGTGACTCGATCCGGATGGGCCAGGGCCAGGCGCAGGGCGGTGGGTGCGCCGTAGTCGAATACGTAGAGGGCGTAGCGTTGCAGGCCCAGCTTCTCGACGAAGGCGTCGAGGGTGAGCGCCAGAGCATCGAAGCTGTAGCGGTATTCACGCTCAGCGGGCACCTCGGTGAAACCGAACCCCGGCAGGTCCGGCGCAACGATATGGAACATGTCGGCCAGCAGCGGGATCAGTTCGCGGAACTGGTGGGAAGAGCTGGGAAAGCCGTGAACCAGCAGCAGGGTGGGGGCGGCGGGGTCACCCGCCTCACGGTAGAAGACGCGGACACCGTCGGCGTCGACGAACTGATGGCGAACCGGGATATGCACGATAGGTGAGGTCATGGCGGTCACTCTGTAACTTGTAAAATGATTATTTATGGTTACCCATGGCGCCGATTATGAACCTTGCCTGTAACCTGTCAACTGGATAAAAAAGGTTACAAGCCAGAATTTTGTAACTGTTCACTTATGGTTTATAGGGTTACCATTTGGCCGGTTACCTTACAGAGCACCATCATGACCACCACCTCTGCTTCGCCTCCCGTCGAACCCTTCGTCCTGGCCGACCACCCCGTGCTGGACATGCTCAATACCTTGGCCGCTCTGGACGGGGCTCCTCTGGAGTTCTGGCGCAGCGACGAGGATGTCCGAGCTTGGCTGGTCCGCACCGGCTGGGACCTACCCAGCACGCGCTTTCCCAAGGGCGAGTTGCTGAAGGCGGCGTTGACCCTGCGCGAAGCGGTGCGGGGGCTGGTGGAGCGACGCAAGGCGGGCGGCCAGGGTTCGCCGGAGGTACTCAATCGCTTCCTGGCCACGCCCAGCCACCTGCGGCTGGACTGTTCGGCGAGTGGAGAACTGCGACTGGAGAAGGTGCGGGCAGCAACCACCGCCGAGCAGTACCTGGCGCCTCTGGCCGAAGCGGCTGCCAAGTTGCTGGTGGAAGGAGACTTCAATCTGGTGCGTCAATGCGAACATCCAGATTGCGTGCTCTGGTTCTACGACCGCACCAAGTCCCATCGCCGCCGCTGGTGCAGCATGGCGCTATGCGGTAACCGGCATAAGGTGGCGGAGTTCCGTAAACGCAAGCAGCAGTGATGCGGGTTTTATGAGAAGCACTGAGTCTGGATTGCAGGGACGACTACAACGCCGAGCACCCGACGAAGCCCAGGTCCTGGCCGGCTCCGCTGAACAGGCGTCCTTGGCCAGTCGTTCAGGTGCTCTAGCACCATGTGCACGGCACGTGCACGGACTTCGGGGGAGTAGGTTGTAGTCGTTCTCATGACCTCATCTTCTCGGCGGCGGATCGCCGCGATTCGCTCATGCCTCGCTGCCTTCGCGCTGCCGCAGTGCACGGGTTTGCGTCTGCCCGGAGGGCGTCCAACTCGGGGGCGCCTCGCGGGTCGGCTGCGGCTTCGTGCGCAGGATCAGCGCGGCGAGGGCAGGGAGGAACAGCAGCGTCAGCAACGTCCCGACCAGGACTCCGCCTATCAGCACATAGGCCATCGCTGACCAGAACACCGAGAAGGTCAGCGGGATGAAGGCGAGGGCGGCGGCCAGCGCCGTGAGCAACACTGGGCGGGCGCGACGCACCGTGGCTTCGATGATCGCTTCGCGTAGCGGCCTGCCGTCAGCCTGCTCGTGGCGGATCTGGTCGGTGAAGATCAGGGTGTTGCGCATCAGGATGCCGCCGATGCCGATCAACGCCAGAATGGCGTTGAAGCCGAACGGCTGGCCGAACAGCAACAGGGTCGGCACCGCACCTATCAGGCCCAGCGGCGCGGTGGCGAAGACCATGAACATCAGGGCGAAAGAACGCACCTGGAACATGATCACCACCAGGGTCAGCAGAATCATGAGCGGGAACCACTCGGCAAGGGCCCGATTGGCCTTGGCGCTTTCCTCGACCGGGCCGCCGATGGTCACCCGGTAGCCTTCCGGCAGGCCGGCGATCAGCGCCTGCAAGTCGGCATATACCGCCTTCTGCACATCTGGCGGCTGGGTGCCGGGCAGGATGTCGGCGCGCACCTCGAAGGTCGGCTCGCGGTCACGGCGTTTGAGGATGGGCTCCTCCATCACGGCCTGGAAATGGCCTACCTGCTCCAGGGGCACCGATACCCCCGCCGCGTTGGTAATGGTCAGGCCGGCGATGCCGTCGAGGTTCTCCCGCTGAGTATTCAGGGCCCGCACCATCACCGATACGCTGCGAGTGCCTTCACGTACCTCGGTCACCGGGTTGCCGACCAGCAGGGCGTTGAGCTGGCTTTTCACCTCATCGAGGCTGAAGCCCAACAGGCGCAGACGATCCTGGTCGAGCACCAGGCGGTAGGCACTGCTGCGTTCACCCCAGTCGACGAAGGTGTCGCGCGTCATGGGGTTGGTGCTCACCACGGCGCGCACTTCTTCGCTGACCTGCCGGAGTCGTTCGAGATCGGGGCCGGAGACGCGAAACACCACCGGGAACGGCACCGGTGGGCCGAACACCAGTTGCGTGACGCGCACCCGCGCGGAGGGGAATTCGCCGGCTTCGACACGGGCCTGCATGCGCGCCTTGAGGGCGTCGCGGGCATGCGAGTCGGCGGTTTGCACGATGAGCTTGGCGAAGGCCGGGTCCGGCAGTTCCGGATTCAGCGACAGGAAGAAGCGGGGGGCGCCGCCGCCCACATAGGCATCCACCATCTGCGTCTGGGGCTCTTCGAGCAGGGCTTGCTCCACCTGAGCGACCACCGCTTCGGTGGCCTTGAAGGCGCTACCCGGCGGCATGTAGACCTCCACCAGCAACTCCGAGCGGTCGGAGTTGGGGAAGAACTGTTTCTTCACCGCGCCAAGACCCAGGATGCTGAGGGCGAAGGCGCCCACCACCAGAACGCTGACGAGCACGCGGCGGTTGACGCACCAACTGACAACACGTCGCAGACGCTGGTAGCCCGGCGTGGCGTAAAGCGCCTCGTGGCCACCGGCCACCGGGCGGATCTTCGGCAGCAGTTTCACGCCCAGGTAGGGGGTGAAAAACACTGCCACCAGCCAGGAAGCGAGCAGGGCGAAGCCGACGATCCAGAAGATGTTGCCGGCATATTCACCGGCGCCCGAGCGGGCGAACCCCACCGGCAGGAATCCGATGACCGTCACCAGGGTGCCGGTCAGCATGGGTGCGGCAGTAGAGGTCCAGGCGAAGGTGGCGGCCTGCATGCGTCCCAGGCCTTCTTCGAGCTTTACCACCATCATTTCGATGGCGATGATGGCGTCGTCCACCAGAAGCCCCAGAGAGAGGATCAGCGCGCCGAGGGTGATGCGGTCGAACTCTCTGCCAGTCGCCAGCATCACCACGAAGACGATGGACAGAGTCAGAGGCACGGCGGCGGCTACCACCAGGCCGACGCGCAGGCCCAGCGCCAGCAGGCTGATGACCATGACCACGGCAAGGGCGACAAAGAACTTGAGCATGAATTCGTTCACCGCCAGGCGGATCTTCTCGGCCTGGTCGGCGACCTTGTCGAAGCGTATGCCGAGCGGCAGGTCGGCCTGGATGCGTGACTCTTCGGCCTGCAAGGACTCGTCCAGCTCCAGGCCGTTGAAATGCGGTTCCATCACCACGCCGAGCATCAGCGCTGGCTTGCCCTGGTGACGGATACGGTAGCTCGCCGGCTCCTCGTAGCCGCGGCGTACGTTGGCAACGTCGGCGATGCGCAGGAGTCGGCCGCCCGCGTTGATCGGTACGTTCTCGATCAGCTCGAGGCTGTCGAAGGCGCCATCGAGACGGATGTGGGCGCGCGGGCCGCTGGTCTCGACGAAGCCGGCCGGCGCCACGGTATTCTGTTTGGCCAGGCTGTCGAAGATCTGCTCGGGCCGCAGACCCAGGGTGGCCAGACGCTCGTAGGAGAACTCGACGAAGATGCGCTGCGCCTGCTCGCCGAGGATGTTGACCTTCTTCACCCCGGGCAGACGCAGCAGTTGCTGGCGCAGATCCTCGGCCATGCGCACCTGCTGGCGATGCGGCAAGGGCTCGGCCTCCAGTGCGTAGAGGGCGAAGTAGACGTCGGAGTATTCATCGTTGAAGTAGGGGCCCAGGACGCCCCGGGGCAGGCGCTGGGCCTCGTCCGTGAGTTTCTTGCGGGTCTGGTAGAACAGCTGCTGGATGTCCTTGGGACGGGTGGAGTCGAGGAACTGCAGGCGCATCGAGACGAAGCCGGGCTGGGCGATGGTCTCCACCCGGTCATACAGATCCAGTTCCTGCAGGCGCTTCTCCAGGCGATCGGCCACCTGCTCCTGCATTTCCCTGGCGGTGGCGCCCGGCCAGGCTGCCGTGATGGTCATGGTCTTTACGGTGAACGAGGGGTCCTCGGCGCGGCCGAGCTTGCCGAAGGCGATGACGCCGGCCAGCAGCGTCGCGATGATCAGGAACAGGGTCACCGCCGGCTGGCGCACGGCGTAGCTGGACAGGTTGAAGCCGCTCATCTCAGTGCTCCCGGGCGAGCGAAGGCGTAGCGAGTTCGCGTACGCTGTCGCCGGCATTGAGGAGCTGCGCGCCGAGCGCGACGATGCGCTCGCCAGGCGCCAGGTCTCCCTCCAGCAGCGCATGTTCCTGCCCCAGGCGTAGGACCTTGACCGTTCTCAGCGTAACCCGGCTGTCTGCGCCTATGACCCAGACACCGGTTGCCTGGCCCTTGTCGAGTAGCGCGCCGAGCGGCACCCGTACTTGTCGCGCCTGTGCCGCGCTGCCCAGGTGCAGCGTTACGGTGGAGCCCAGGGCCAGATCGGCATTATCCCCGGCCAGGGTGTAACGGGCTCGAAAGGTACGGGTGACGGGGTCGGCACTGGCGGACAGTTCGCGTAGCGTCGCAGGCAGCGAGGTTTCCTGGCCGTAGGGAATGGCCTGCGCCGGCTGACTGGCCAGCACGCGCTGGGTCTCCGGGAGGTCGATCACCGCCTCGCGTGCGCCCGCATGGGCCAGCCTGACGACCACCTGACCCTCGCCGACCACCTGGCCGCGATCCGCCAGCACCTCGGTAACCACGCCATCGGCGTCGGCGACCAGGGTCGAGTAGTGCTGGCGGTTCTCCACTTGGGCGGCCTCCGAACTGGCGGCGGCATGAGCCGCCTCGGCCACGCGCAGCCGGGTGGCCGCCTGTTCGAATCTCTGCCGCGAAATGGCACCGGTATGACTCAGGCGGCGATAGCGGGCTTCGTCGTCGCGCGCCTGGCGCAATTCGGCCTGGGCGGCGGCAACCCGATTGCGGGCGGCGCGCAGAGCGAGCTGGAAGTCGACGTTGTCCAGTACCAGCAGGACGTCGCCGCGCGCCACGTGGGAGCCGGGATCTACCCGACGCTCGACGACCTTGCCGCCGACCCTGAAGCCCAGGTCACTGGTGGTGCGGGCGGCGACGACCCCGGTGTAGAGCGAGGTGCCGCTGGTGGCTGCCTGCGCGGTTGTGGTCAGCACGTTACGTGGCTGTAGAGCCGGCGCCGAGGTATCGGCCTGACTGTGACAGCCGGCCACCAGCGCCAGTGACAATATGAGGGGGAGTGACAGGGGCTTGGTACGCATCGTTCGCAGTCCTGAAGGGGTCTGCGGTAATTTATATTATGGCAATAATATAAAATCAAATGCCGTCCATCATTTAATGGCTGGTGCAACCTCTCAGCATTCCTACGAGAGGCTCATACGGCACGGCCGGCTCAGGGGTACGAGAGGTGTGGGCCGGTCGAGCCGACCGACCCACAGGGGGGCTAGCTCTGGGGCGTCTTGCTGCGGTACTCGGTGGTGGTCATGCCGGCATAACCCCAGTTATCGGTGTCGACCTCCTCGATCACGATATGGGTAAGATCGGGACGCTTGTTGAGGACGCGTTCCAGAGTCTCGGTGATTTCCTTTATGACCTGGGCTTTCTGCTCGCGGGTGACGCCATCGCGAGTGATTCGAACGTTGACGAACGGCATGGTATTGCTCCTGCGTTGGGGTAGGACGGGGCGGTCTTCACCGCGGTGCGCTATCGATTCTGGCCGCGCTGGCCGACTACCACTTGCCGACGCTCATGCCGCCATCGACGGGCAGCACCACGCCGGTGGTGAAGTCCGCGTTGGCCAGATACAGCACGGCATCGGCGATTTCACTGACCTGACCGATGCGGCCGGCCGGCTGCAGACCGTTGAGGAGGTCGCGGGTCGCCGGATCGTGCATCGGGGTTTCGATGATCCCCGGGGCGACCGCGTTGACTTTGATGTTGTAGGGCGACAGTTCCAGGGCCAGTGCGCGGGTGGCCTGGTTCAACCCGCCCTTGATCAGCACCGGCAATGCCGCGGGAACCGCCAGGTTGGGTTGCAGCGCGACCGCCGCGGTGATGTTGATGATATGGCCCTGCTTGCGCTCGATCATATGGGCGGCGGCTACTTGCGAAGCGTAGATCACCCCCTTGAGATTGGTTTCCAGCAGGCTCTCGATATCCTCCGGGCTGTACTCGACGAAAGGCTTCGGCAGGAAGAAGCCGGCATTGTTGACCAGCACATCGACCTTGCCGAACACCTCGATGCCCACTTGGAATATACGCTTGGCGGTTTCCGGGTGGGCAATGTCGCCCGCCACGCCAATGAAGCTGTCCGGGTTGCCGAGCTCGGCGCGCGCCTCGGCCAGACGCGCCTCGGAGCGTGCATTGCCGACCACGTTGAAGCCGCTGGCGAGAAAGGCCTTGACCAGGCCAAAGCCGATACCGCTGGAAGCTCCGGTGATGACGACGGTTTTGTTGCTGCTCATGATGTTTCTCCTGAAGAGAGTGAAGGGCTCTTGCTCGGCGCCGAGCGGAATCTGCGATACGCCGTTGGGAGGGACTATATTTGTGCCTCCAATGCCGATAAATGGGGTTTGGAAAACTTCAGTTGATACATGGTGTAATTAATCATGCGCAGACAGTTCGACGATGTATTGCTGGGCAGCATCGAGCTTTTTTGCCTCGCGGCAGAGGAGGGTGGTTTCACCGCGGCCGCGCTCGTTGCGGGGGTAACCCCGGCAGCGGTCAGCCGCTCGGTCGGCCGTCTCGAGGAGCGCCTGGGGACGAAATTGTTCGTGCGCACCACGCGCAGCATCCGCCTGACCGAAGGTGGGCGCAGTTATTACGAACAGTGCCGGCAGGCCCTGACGCAGTTGGTGGATGCGGAGCGGGAGGTGATGGGCAAGCAGCAGGAACCTTCGGGTACCTTGCGCATCAGTCTACCCACCACTTACGGGCACCACCGGATTCTGCCGCTGCTGCCCGAGTTCCGGCGGCGCTACCCGAAGGTCCGGGTCGAGGCCCATCTGAGCAACCGCAATATCGATTTCGTCGGCGAAGGTTATGACATGGCCGTGCGTGTGCGGGCCCAGCCCGACTCGACCTTGATCGCCCGCCCGCTGGAAGATGCCCGTCTGCTGGTGGTGGCTGCCCCCGAATACTTGCAGCGGATCGGTACCCCGCTGGTGCTGGACGATCTGCAGCAGCACGAATGCATCCAGTTCGAACTGCCCAGCAGCGGACGACGGATCACCTGGCTATTCAGCGAAGGAGGCAAGGAGCGAGAGATGCTGACCGATGGCGGCTACCTCTGTTCCGATGACGTGCTCGGCGGCGTGACCCTGGCCAAGCATGGTGCGGGTCTGTTCCAGACCTATCGTTTCATCGTCGAGCGCGAACTGGCGGAGGGCTCGCTGGTGGAGGTGCTTCAGCCGTTTGCCGGGCGCTCGCGGCCTTTCACCCTGTTGTACCCGCAGCACAAGCACATGCCGCTGCGCCTGCGGGCGTTCGTGAACTTCATCATGGAGAAGCAGCAGGCCTGGTAGGCCGCTGTCGTTAGTGCGCGGGTAGAGGGTCGACTAGCCGACTGTACCCTGATGTATCCCAGGCCCTTGCGCACACGCAGGCATGCAAATCTGCACCCTTTCGACATACCGAGGCTACGGCGGTTGGTCAGAGTGGCGCCTCCCTCTGACTGCTCTGAAAGGAGACGACCATGCGTTATCCCCATCTACTCGCCGCCGCCGTGGCGCTTACCGCATTTGCCGGGCTTGCCCAGGCCGACCAGCACCAGACCGAAAGCGCTGCGAGCGCCAACTGGAAACAAGGTATCCAGCGCACGGATCTGACTCGCGATGATCTCGGCGACTCGGTTCACGAGGTGATTCAGGCACGGGTCGATTTCGACCCGGGTGTGGCATCGCCGAATCATTCCCATCCGGGGGTGGAGGTCGCTTACGTGATCGAAGGCACCTTCGAGTATCGGCTCAAGGGGCGGGCACCGGTGATTCTCAAGGCCGGCGAGTCCCTCTATATCCCGGCTGGCACGCCGCATATCGCCACCAATATCGGTGAGGACAAGGCCTCTGAGCTGGCGACTTACATCGTCAAGAAAGGCACGCCGCTGCTCGTTCTGGAGCAGTGATTCCTGCCCGGCGAACGGGCATGACATGAGACCGCCACAGGCGACGGGATGGTATATCCCGTCGCCCTGTTCCTATTTCCCTTTCAGTGGGTGGCCTGAAGCAGCTGCCGAATCTTGGTTTCGGTTTCGGCATAGGCACCTTCGCCGAAGTGCTGGTAGACAATGCGACCGCCCTGGTCGATCAGGTAGAGGGCCGGCCAGTAGCGGTTGCCGAAGGCGTTCCAGGTCCTGTAGCCATTGTCCTGGGCGACCGGATAGGTGATGCCGAGTCGATCTACCGCCTCATCGAGGTTGGCCGTTACCTTTTCATGTGCGTACTCGGGCGTGTGCACACCAATCACGACCAGCCCTTGATCGCGATAGCGTTCGTGCCATTGCTGCACATGGGGCAGGGTGCGCAGGCAGTTGATGCAGTCATAGGTCCAGAACTCGACGAGGACGACCCGCCCGCGCAATTGCTCCAAGGTCTGGGGCTCGCTGTTGATCCAGTGCGTGATCCCCCTGAGTTCAGGAACCGTGGGGGCGGGTGAGGCACTGCGTGGGTTGAGCGGGTCGTCCTGGGCGCCTGCGCTGCAGGCGGCAGTCATCAGGCAGGCCGCAAGTAGGCTGAAAAGAGGCTTGATCACGTTGGGGATCCTGTCGTGGAGAGGGCGCGCAAGGCGGCTGGTTGCAGGGGGAGAATGCCGACGCTGCCGTCCGCCGGCGGGCGGACAGCAGCGCATGCCGGGATCAGATCAGGTTGATTTCGACGTCTATGTTGCCGCGAGTGGCCTTGGAGTAAGGGCAGGTGCTGTGCGCGGTGTCGACCAGCGCTCGAGCGACTTCCGGATCCAGCCCGGGCAGGCTGACATTCAGCCGCGCCCGCAGGAAATAGGCGGTGCCTCCGGTGCCCAGGTCCACTTCCGCATCCACCGCCAGGCCGTCGGGGAGAGCAACCTTGAGCGCGGCAGCTGCCTTGCCGATGGCGCCGATGAAGCAGGCCGACCAGCCGGCTGCCAGCAGTTGCTCGGGATTGGTGCCGGGGGCGGACGAGCCGGGGGCGGACAGCTTGATGTCCAGCCTTCCATCCGAACTGCGCGACTCGCCGTTGCGGCCTCCGCGGGTGTGGGTCTTGCCGGTGTAAAGCACCTTCTCGATAGTGTTGATCATGGGGTGTACCTCGTTGATGGGGCTGCGCCATATCTCTTCATTGAGTATCTCGGGCGATGGCGTGAGCCCGAGGCGGCCCAGACTTCCATTCCCTTGTAAGGCGCATGTGTCCAGCCGCGGGCGCTGTGCAAGCCTGTGTAAGATTTCGCGCTGCAATACAGAGCGTTACAAAGCGCGGCCGTGCCTCCCCTAGAGGGGCCCGGCCAGTTCTGCCTTGTGAGGGGCAATGCGGCGTGTCCCGGCGCAGCGACCCTCGGCAAACCGCTCATTGAGGTATCTCTCTGTATCCGCGACCTGGGTATTGGGCGCAGGCATACAAAGGCGCCGGTCTGCCGATACTTCATGGATACATCGCCGGTGCCAAATGGCCAGGCCTGCAAGAGGCCTGCGCATCCCCGTCGAGTTTCGATCGGCGCGCCATCTGCCTCATGCCGGATTCAGCCCTTGTGGCATTACCCGCGCGGTCGACCGCGCTCAGCGTCCGGAGAAATCTTATGTCTCGTACCCACGTCACCAACAAGACCCGTCTCGGCCTCATCGCTGTTGCCCTGGCGGGCGGCATGAGCCTGGCCCAGGCCTCCTTTGCCGTGGAGGCATTGCCTCAGGGTTACCAACTGGCTTCCGCCGAGAAGGCTGGCGAAGGCAAGTGCGGGGAGGGCAAATGTGGTGAAGGCAAATGCGGCACCAGCGAGGCCGGCGCCAAGGTCAGCCAGGCCGAAGGCAAGTGCGGTGAGGGCAAGTGCGGCGACGAGTCCTTCGCCCGCACCGATAGCGACGACGACCACCTGGTGTCGCTCGCAGAGTTTCTGGCCGTAGCCCCGACCCGTCAGGTCGAGTTCGACGAGATGGACACCAACGGCGACGGCTACCTGTCCGAGGCCGAGGTCTACAAGTATCGCAGCAATCAGTACACCTCCAACGGTAAGCCAGTACCCACGGAATTGTTCACCCGCATGAGCCAGGCCAAGGACTGATCCGAAGCCCTCCCGGTGCCCATGCGCGGGAGGGCGTCACCCTATCTGGAGAGCCATCGTGATGCCCTTATCAGCCTTGAATGGCGCCGGCCTTGGTCTGCGCCGCGCCTTGCTACCCGAGTTTCGTCTCATGGCGGACAGCGCCGTGGACTTTCTCGAATGTGCACCCGACAACTGGATTGGTGTGGGGGGCGCTTATGGCGAGCAATTGGCGCGGCTTGCCGAGCGCTTTCCGATTACCTGCCACGGCCTGTCGTTGTCCTTGGGCGGACCGGCCCCTCTCGACCGGGAGTTGCTGCAACGCACCCGTCTGTTTCTCGATCATCATCGCGTTGCGCTGTACAGCGAACACCTGAGCTACTGCTCCGATGACGGCCAGCTCTACGATCTGCTGCCGCTGCCTTTCACCGACGAGTCGGTGCGGCATGTCGCCTCGCGTATTCGCCAGGTTCAGGACATGCTGGGACGCCGCATCGCGGTGGAGAACATCTCCTACTACGCCGCGCCCTATCAGGCGCTGAGCGAGATCGACTTCCTCAAGGCGGTGCTGGATGAGGCGGATTGCGACCTGCTGCTGGACGTCAACAACCTCTTCGTCAATTCGATCAACCATGGTTACGACGCAGCTGGTTACCTGGCCGCGATTCCACCGCAGCGAGTGGTCTACTTGCATGTGGCCGGCCACTATGACGAGGCCGAGGATCTCAAGATCGATACCCACGGCGCCGCGGTGAAGGACGGCGTCTGGAACCTGCTGGCGCAGGCCTATGGGCGTTTCGGTGCCTTGCCGACGCTGCTGGAGCGCGACTTCAACTTCCCGCCGCTGAGCGAGTTGCTGGGGGAGGTGGAGAGGATTCGCGCGTTTCAGCATAAAAGCCGACGGCTTCAGGAGGTGCGCCGTGCCTGAGACTCTGCACGAGCAACTGATGACGCTGGCGCGCCATGTCCGTGATCCGCGGCAGCCGGCGCCTCCAGGTATCGAGGCACGCCGTCTGGCCATCTATCGCCAGCTGTTCATCGGCAACCTCGACTCCCTGCTCGGTGGTGGCTTCCCGGTGATTCGCGCCACGCTTGCACCTGCGCAGTGGCAAGCCTTGGTCCACGCCTTCTACGCCGACTACCGCTGTCAGACGCCACTGTTCACCGAGCTGGCGAAGGAATTCGTCGGTTACCTGGAGGAGGGGGCTGGCGATGCTCTGGGCCTGCCGTCCTGGCTGGCGGAGCTGGCCCACTACGAATGGACGGAAAGCGCGCTGCTGCTGAGCGCCAGCTGCGAGCCGGCCCATGATCCAGAGGGCGATCTGCTCGAGGGCGTGCCGCTGCTGTCGACCTTGGCCTGGCCCTTGGCCTACCGCTGGCCGGTTTGCGATATCGGTCCGAATCACCTTCCGACATCTGCATCGAGCGAGCCCACGCTGATCCTGGTACAGCGTCGAACGGACCAGCGAGTGCATTTCTCCCGCCTTGCGCCGCTGGCGTATGCCTTGCTCACCTTGCTGCAGGCGCGAGAGTGCAGTGGCCGCGAGCATCTAGCCGCACTGGCCGAAGCCGTGGGCGTCTCCATCGATGAGATCCTCCCTCAGGGGCAGGCTCTGCTCGAATGCCTGCGTGTGCAGGGCGTGGTGCTGGGTATCCGAGCCTAGCGCCATGCGTGCTCGCTGACGGACCAGGGGCGGCCTGACGCCCTCGTTTGGAGGTGCGGACAATTGCTGTCGTCCCTGACATTGACGATTGGCTGACCTGAAAATTTCGCCGGCCGGGGTAGTTGCTGAGGGCGCGCTTGACCAAGACCTGGGCAGGATCATGCTTGGACCCAAACTGCTGGTGATAGGATACTGATCGTCCGCATGCTTCCATAGGGCCCGATATGGATCGTTTGTCCACCCTGTTGTCGCAGTTCGGCGTCCGCGCAAGGCTGTTTCATAATGGCAGACTGTGCGGCGTGGCGACGTACGATGGCATCGAGCCGCATGGCCACTTTCATCTCTTGCAGGCTGGCAGCGTCACTTTAAAGCGCCCCGATGGGGGGGATCTGCTGCTCAGCCGGCCCAGCCTGATTTTTCTGCCGCGCCCCAGTCGGCATAAGTTGATCGCCGACGAACCCACGGGCGCCCAGCTCGTGTGCGCTTCAATGGAATTCGATGGCGGTGCCAGCAACCCGTTATCTGCGTCGTTACCCGATCTTTTGGTGTTGCCTCTCGACGAGCTGCCGCTGCTGGCCGACACATTGAGGTGGTTGTTCGCGGAGGCGGCTGCCGGACACTGTGGCAGGGAGGCCGTGCTTGATCGCCTATTCGAGCTGCTGATCATCTTGCTGCTGCGGCATCTCCTCGATCAGCGTGCGCTGAACAGCGGAATGATGGCGGGATTGTCCGACTCGCGCCTGGCGCGCTCTCTGGTACAGATGCACAACGCACCTCAGCGCTCCTGGTCGGTTGCTGAGCTGGCTAGCGAGTCGAACATGTCGCGCGCCGCCTATGCTGCTCATTTCCACTCCGTCGTAGGGCAGACGCCAGCAGATTATCTGCTGAGTTGGCGCATCAGCGTCGCGCAGAAGCATCTGCGCGAAGGGCGACCGATATCAATTGTCGCCGACGAGGTCGGTTATGAAAGCCCATCAGCTCTGGCTCGGGCGTTTCGCCGCAAGACTGGGCAAAGCCCCCGAGACTGGATGAAATCCCTGGGGCGCACTTGAAGGTTGGGGGAAAACGGGGCTGAACCAGAGCCAGGGCTTGTAAGTGCAAGGCTAGGCCCTGTTCTGGAGGCCGACTCCCACAAAGTAACGGCTGACCGGCGTTCTCAGGGCAGGTCAGTTCATCCACTTCAGCACCTGTTCGCCATACTCTGGCGGCGTTTTGCGCGCAACCCGGCGAACGATATCCAAGATGGTCTGCTGAGCGAGCGCTTCCTCCATCCGCTGCTGGGCCTGAAGCATGACCGCATGGATGCTGCAAGGACCAGCGCTCTCCCAATCTGGTTCCGGGCAGCCGGTCTGGAACACCGCGCAGCGTTGGCGCACGTTGCGGCACTCGAAGATTTCCTTGTCGCCGTCGATTGCCCGAACGATGTCCAGCACCGTGATCTCGTCGGCAGGGCGAGCCAAGCGGAAGCCGCCACGCACTCCTTCGGTCGCAACCACCAGATTAGCCTTGGCCAGACGAGTGAACACTTTGGCCAGCAACTCCGGCGGAACGCCTTGCAGCTCTGCCAGCGATCGCACGCTGGCCTCGCGCCCATCGCCTTTCTCGTCAGTCAAAAAAAGCAGGCAGTGAATCCCGTATTCCACGCCTGCACTGTACAAAGCCATGCGATAACTCCGCCTTCAGTGATCGTATTTCTAATGAGGATTTCTAAGGGAATTCCACGGGCGTCAGCGTCAAGCATGCTCGCCAGCGGGCTTCCTTCTATTCAGATTATGCCTTAAGCCCAGACAAACCAAGCGCGTGAAGGTGGATGCCTGATAACGGCGACGAACGGTGCACTGTTCAGGAGAGAAAAGCTTGCTCGATCTAACTACGACTCATATAGTCGTAGTTATCGGCCCGCCCTGGAAACGATGAACGCCTTTCCGGCATTGCTGCAGCCGGGTGCGCTGATCCTGATTGATCACCCTATTTCGACTTCTGGAGATTCACATGAAGCAACGCATACTCATCATCGGTGCCGGTTTTGGTGGCATGTGGAGTGCGCTCAGCGCCACTCGTCTGCTGGACAAACACAACCGTAATGACGTCGAAGTCCTGGTCCTTGCGCCGCAGGCCGAACTCCATGTCCGTCCACGCTTCTACGAGCCGGATGTGCATCGCATGGTTGCCCCCCTCAACAAACTGTTCGACGCTGTGGGCGTGACTTTCGTTAAGGGCATGGCCGAGCATATCGACGTAGAGCGCCAGGTGGTCAGCTACCGCGACGCCCAGGGCAAGGCTGCGGAGCTGGCGTATGACCGGATAGTCCTCGCCTCCGGTAGCAAGGTGGTGCGCCCGGCGCTAGCCGGTATTGAGCATGCCTTCGACGTGGATCAGTTGGACGAGGCGGTGCGCCTTGAGCGGCATATATCGTCCCTGGGCGCACGGCCCGATTCGCCCAGCCGCAATACCGTTGTAGTTGCAGGTGGTGGCTTCACCGGTATCGAGACCGCTGCCGAAATGCCCGCCCGGCTTCGCGCCGCCCTGGGCGAGAACGCCAATATCCGGGTCATCGTTGTCGATCGCGGGCGCGAGATCGGCGCAGCGTTGGGTGAGGGACCGCGTTCCGCCATTGTCTCCGCAAGTGAGGAGCTGGGCTTGGAGTGGCGTCTGAACAGCCTTGTCGCTGCTGTAGATGAGCGCGGTGTGATTCTGGCCGACGGCGAGCGCATCGACGCAGATACCGTGATCTGGACCGTCGGAGTGCGTGCGAGTTCTCTGACCGAACAGATCCCTGGCGAGCGCGACGACTACGGCCGCCTGTACGTGGACGACAACCTCCAGGTTCCGGGTCAGAAGGACGTGTTCGCAACTGGCGACGTGGCCAATGCGGCTACGGACGGAAACGGCAACCGCTCCCTCATGTCTTGCCAGCATGCAATTGCTCTCGGCCGTTCGGCTGGCAACAACGCTGCGGCCAGCCTCCTGGGCGTACAGCCAACTACATATCGCCAAGCCAAGTACGTGACCTGCCTGGATTTGGGAGCCTGGGGCGCTGTATTCACCGAGGGCTGGGACCGACAGGTGCAAATGGTGCGAGATGAAGCCAAGTCGCTCAAGCAGCAGATCAATAGCGTCTGGATTTATCCGCCGGCTGCTGATCGGAGCGCTGCACTTGCCGCAGCCGATCCACTGATTCCGGTCGTTGCCTAATCCCGCAGTTACCGCAACGCCCAGGGCCGTGCAGTGAAATTTCACGGTCCTGGGCAAAAGAGCGCTGAGGCAATCAATATGAACCTGCTCCTTCAGATCACTACACGTCCTCAAGCCCAACCACACATCGAGTGCTACCTGCGCGAATGGTTGCCCGGAGTAAAGTGGACTCTGATACGTCAGACCGAAGACGGCCGCTCGTGGTTGCTCACGCTTTTGGCGAGTTCGTGCAGTGACCCTATTGAAAAAACGGTGCGTGCACTAACGCTCAGTAACTGGGTGATTGCGATGGCCTTCTTCTCTTCGCACGAGCAGCCCTTGCCAATGTGCAAAGGCTAGCTTTTGTTAAGGCTGACGTTGAAAGGTGGTGAAAGATGAAATCGATGAAAGGGATCGCCATTGTCATTGTTCTTCTTAGCCCGGCCATATCTGGCCTGGAGAGCGAGAACAGAAGTTGGTCTACGCAAGGCAATGACGTTGATGGCTTGCATTCGACCTGCACTGATCAGTCGGGTCATGACGTTAAGCTGTCAATTTACGGCGGCGATCAGTGTCTGGCTTTAATGCTGATCTGAAGCGAGATTTTACTTTCACTGTGTACGATAAGCGTTTATGGTCGGAGTGCATAATTATGACCGTCAAGAATGTTGTGCGACACGAGTATTCAGTTGTGCTCAAGGGACTGAGTGCTGCGTTTCTGCCGACCCTGTTGCTGGTTGGCTGCGCACAGAGTCCCGACATCAGATTGGGCCATGATAGTTATTCGGGAACAACTCTAAAACATGATGTCGAATTTTTCGACTGCATAAAGGCGGATGTTCATAAGGGCGAAGAGACATTTGTCGTCAAGGATAATGAGACGTCGATGCTCTTTGTCGGAAAGCCCGATCCCGTCCAAGCTTCAGGTCTTGTTGAGTTATCCGGTTCGCCAGGCGATAGAAGTTACTCGGTATACCAGAGGCATGCCTGGTATGACCATGGGCGCTTGATCAAGGCGGCCGTTCTGTGTGCCAAGGTCTAAGGTATTAGCCAGGCAACTCAAAATGGGGCGGCCGGGAAGCTTGAACACATCTCTACCGGCAGGGGGCGCCCCGATATCCTATCGCGATTCCCGTGTTACCGACGAGCGCCCCGAGGCCGGCAGATCAGCGCAACGACCTGAATGCGGTGCGCGCTTCGAAGCTGAACGGATCCAGCTCTTCTCAGATGGAGAAGTGACCGCCTTTTTCTACGCGCTTGAAGTAGGCAAGATCGAGGTAGTCCAAAGTTCTTAACTACCTGTCCCTCAGTTCCCGGACAGACCAGTACCTCACGCGGAGGACTTTGCCCTGGTTAGTTCATGGCAGGCTCCATAGGCCGCTGCTGCGGAACCGTGAAAATAACTTCCGTACTGGTGAGGATCTTGTGAGTCGGGTCGGCCACATCGAGCAGCATCCTGTGGGTGCCGGGCTTCAGCCCGACAACAATGATCGGGTCGCCGCTGGTATGCGCCCAGGTACCTGGGGAGCCGTCCAAGGTCACGTGCAGGTGTCCTAGGCGCGGCGACACATCGGCTGCCTCCTTGCCGAACACCGGCATGATGCGAATGTTTTCCGCCCGGTACTGGACTATGACTACCCCGCGAGCCAGAGGCTCGGCAAGCGGAGGGTAAGCAATCAGCTTTGGCGCAGCTTCTGATTGCAGCGGAAGTATGGCGGGAGGTTGACTTACGTCATTGGCACTTTGTGAGTTGGCTGTAACACAAAAAAGAGCGCTTACCGCGAACGCGGATAGACCTCGAAGAGAGAGTGGCATGGTGTACTCCTCGCTCGCAGGATTATTAAGAGATGAAGCTGCCTGGGCATCTCACCAGTGCAGAGCCGGCCACGTCGAAGTCTCCGATGCCTAAAGCAATTATATCGGGCTTCGACCACAGTGCTTTCCAATCAGGTGTGGCGACATCACTTATGCCTGGGCGCAAGGTCGTTGGCATTAACTGGTCGTGGTGCCGATACCCCTTAGGTCGAAAAGCTCCTGCATGGTGAGGAGAACGTGGTCTGTGGCGATGCCCGCTCCACTGGGGTGGAGAAACGTCCCGAGCATGCAGGGCGCGAGGTCATCCGGCTGATCGTGGCATGGCGCAGCACCTACAAGCAGTTAAGTCAGCGCAGTGGCCCATACAATGTCAGGCGCGAAATCGAGTAGGTCGAGGCACAGGTGCGGGCCGGCGTCGAACACCCGTTCCGGCTGATCAAGCGGCAGTTTGGCCGCGTGAAGGTGCGCTTCCGGGGACTGACCAAGAACACCGCACAACCGGTCACACTGTTCGTCCTGTCGATCCTATGTACGGCCCGTCGGCAATTGCTTGCCGATGCAGGTGCGGTACGTCTGTAAAACGCAAAAACCGGTCAAAGCCGGGTTTCTGCTGCAATCTGTTGCCGAGGGCCGGGCAAAAAGCGATTTAGTCGCCGATAGGCTGCCCGTGGCTGACTTGTGCGGAGTTTCCCTAGCAACCCGCAGAATTACTGAGGGACTTTCACCCAAGGCGGATTCTTGGGTGCAGCGACTTATGTATGCGGGGAGCCGTCCTTGGCATCACATCCAGCTTGGATGTAGCCGACTACCAAATATCATTTACTGGTAGTCCCACCATGCCGAGTCTCGATTCTTTCAATAAGTCGGTCACTTCCACCTTCGGCGAGAACAGCACCGGAAGCTCCTACAAGAGCACAGATAATGAGGGTTTTGAGAATTTTCATCAGGATCTCCAAAAGCAAACTTAAGTTATAAGCTGGTAGTGGTTTTTAATGTCAGGAGTACGGTTGCCAATCAACTGCTCCGCACTCGTTGAATGCGCCCGGCGCTGGGCGCAATTGAGCACATGCTGAGCGTTACTTCTTCAGTGTGACGGGCTGGACGAGTTCCTTTTTACCGTCGGACAGCAGCCACGCCACTAGGGATGCTGGCTCGGAGTTACTTGCATTGCGGGACACCCGATGCAGTTGTCTTGGGCTTTCATACCAGGCTTCACCGGCCTTGAACCGTTGAGGGGGGTATCCGTCAACGGCCGATTCAATCTCTCCGCTCAGGACCACGACGAACACGTGTCCAGGGTGCCGGTGAGCTGTAGAAGTAGCACCTGGTGCGTAATCGACACGAACCGCCGTCGCATGCTTAAAAACGTGGGGAGGAACAACGGCTTGCGCAATCGGAGTGACGGTTTCTCCTTCACTACCGGTACCGTGGGCCATAACACCGGAACTCAGTAGCCCGGCGGCCGTGAAAAAAATTGCTTTGACATACATGTTCATCGAGTTCACTCCGGCTGCATTCCAAAACCAACGCCAAAACGGTTCCAGGCATTAATGCCGGCGATCACGAACGTCAGCTCAGCCAGCTCTTGAGCGCTGAAGTGGGCTGCTACTTCTTGGTAGATTTCATCCGGCGCGTGCTGGCTCGCTACCAGCGTTAGTGTCTCGGTCCACAGCAGAGCAGCACGCTCTTGCTCGGTGAAGAAGGGCGTTTCCTTCCATACACTCACGGCCATCAAGCGACGAAGGCTTTCGCCTGCTTTCACGGCGTCAGTGGTATGCATGTCTATGCAATAGGCGCAGCCGTTGATCTGAGAGGCGCGGATTCGAACAAGTTCACGCAACGGTCCGGGCAGCACCGATTCCGAAGCGACTTTCTCGAGGCCAAGCATCGCCTTCATCGCTTGAGGCGCTGCTTGGTAGTAGTTGAGGCGTTTTGAGCTCATATTTTTCTCCACAGGACCGACGGAATTCGGCCTTGGAGAAACTTTATTGATCACAATGTCTCGGATAAACTGGCTTGACTCGTTTTCACTGGACGGAAATACGAACAATCATGGCCTTTGACCGATTAGAGGCAATGCGTGCGTTCTGCCGCATCGTTGAAGTGGGGAGTTTTACTTCGGCGGCAGCAGTGCTGAACGTGGCGAAAACGACAATTTCCGGGCAGATTCAAGCACTTGAATCACAGCTAGGAGTGAAACTGCTGCATCGGACCACTAGACGAGTTTCTCCGACCACGGATGGCACCGCCTACTATGAGCGTGCACGTTTGCTACTGGATGATCTCGACGAACTGGAGGCTTCTGTTGCGCAGAGCCGTAGCGTTGTTCGTGGCCGGGTGAAGGTTGAAATGCCCTCGCCAGTCGGTATTTGTCTGGTTATCCCATCGCTCCCGGAGTTCACCGCGCGACATCCGCAGATTCAACTGGATATCGGCTGCAGCGAGCGCGTAGTTGACCTCGTGCACGAAGGCATCGATTGCGCTTTTCGAGGTGGTACGGTCGCCGATCAGGATCTGGTGAGCCGTCCGGTGGGGCTGATGAGGTTTTGCCTCTGCGCCTCACCCGCCTATTTGCTCGATTCCATGCCGATATTGAAGCCAGACGATTTGCTTGTGCATCGTTACCTCGGGTTCACCTTTCCCGCCTCAGGCAGGCAGCTTACCCCTGTACTTCATCGTGGCGATGAGCACTTTGTGATCGAACAGCTACCGGTGATGCGTTTCAACAATGGCAGTGCTTATATCACTGCTGGGCTAGCCGGGCTCGGCATTGTCTCGGTTCCGCGCGCCGAGGCAAACCCACATCTTCAATCGGGAGGTTTGGTTGAGGTGTTGCCAGGGTGGGAGCTGGATAGCATGCCGATCAACCTCGTGTATCCGTACACGCGGCACTTATCTGCAAAGGTTCGGGCCTTCACAGAATGGGCGGCGGCTTTGATGAATGGCCATCCACTCTGGACAATCAACTAGCAGCTCAGCGTTCAGAATAAGCGGTGGCGGAACCAATCCCCGGCACGCTGTAGAGTATTAAATCGCCGCCACGAGGTACTCGCGGCGGCTAGGCAGCAGCAGGCGGATGATGATGGGAGTGCGTGGGGCGCTGTAGGGGCAGACGTGCGCCTGACGCCCCCGACAACTTCAGTCCGTACCTAGAGCAATAGCCGGCCGCTCAAGAGGCCTCCAATTCGCTTAGAGAATGTCCGGCCACGAATACCGAGGCGGCAAGCAGGCCAAGGTCCTTAAGGAGGAACTGGCCCGGGGCGACGGTGATGGCCGGAAAACCGAGGCCGGCCTCAATCACCCCCGGTGTCGAGAACATAAGGCTCAAGGTCGTAAGAAACAGCCCGGCAGACAGCGCGCCACCAATCAGCGAGAGCTTTGGTGAGAGCAGGCGCCCCGCAATAAGAACGGCGATCGAGATCTCGAGGACGCCGAGCAGGCGAGAAAAAGTGTCGACGCTGAAAATCGCATAGGTCCATCCCAGGATGGGGCTGTTGCCCACCAGCGGAACCAGCCCCTCGGCCTCATAGTGCGTGAACTTCATGCCGCCGAACCAGAGGTAGATGACCGCAAGGGCGAAATAGGTGCCGTAGACCCCAATCGCCATGGTTTTGTTACCAATCGATAGTTGTTCGGATGAACTGCTTTGATACTGAGTGTTGATTTTCATCGTGTAGGTTTCCTGTAACTGGGTGAACGTTCGTTATTAACGGGCTCGATCAAGCGGCCATAAAAGGACCATCCAGGTGGTGATTCGTGATGGCATTAAGGTTGAGGCTGTTTAGGCAGCCGATAGATGATCGACTAATAAACCCGACGTACCGCACATTGGGTGCGTTGGCAGTGTTGCTTGATACGTCGTGCTCTTGGGGGCCAAGCGTCTAGAGTTCGATGCAGATCGTCTAAACACCCCTGAGCTTCTTGAGAGGGGGCGGTGTTCTCGTTCCCTAAAGAGAGCTGCTGCAGTTGCGTTACCACCAGGCGGTTCGCAACGGCAGTTTCAGGTGCAAGGGGCGGTGCCAGGTACCAACGCAAAATGCCCGCACACTTCAGGTGGCGGGCATTCTCGCTTGTGGGTCAGCGTCTGTTGCGTAGCAGTTCATCCAGGCTGAAGCGGCCTGCGCCCTTGAGGAAAAGCGGTAAGAGGGCGACCAGATAGATCAGCGGCAGCTTGTAGTTGCCGAACCCCTTGTCGCTGATGGAGTAGCCCATAAGCAGTTCGGACAGGCTGGACCACTGCGCCGGCCAGTGCACCGCTGCGATGGCGACCAGGGTCAGCATCATCAGCACCACCGACGCGAGGCGGGTCCCCAAGCCAAGCAGAAGGAGCAGGGGCGCGATCAGTTCGATCCACATCGACAGCTGCCAGTTCAGCTCGGCTGGAAATGCGCTGAAGGGAAAGGGAAAGGCCGATTGGATATGGCCGAACCAGTTCTGACCGTTCCACTTCTCCAGGCCGGCTTCGAAGAACTCCCAGGCCAGAAATAGACGCAGTGGCAGGTCGGCGCTCCAGGCGCCGTAACGGTCGATCCTGGCGAAAACCCTCTCGAGCGGGGAGAAGAGAGAGCTACCGGGGCTTGCAGAGGAGGGTATACGACTCATGGTGAGGGCCTTGGCATGGGTGCGGCCGGCGGAATGCCGTCGCCAGGCGGCCTATGCTCACCGGGCGGCTTGTCCCGGATATGTCCGTCAGGAGGCGTGCTGTATCGCTCTGTATCCCTGGCTCAGGGCGTTACATTCAGCTCCAGCTGTGCGCAAAGCCCTCCACTTTCGCGGTTGCTCAGGCTCAGGCGGGCGCCCAGGGACTCGCTCAACTGCAGCGCGATGGCCAGTCCAAGGCCGGTGCCGCCGGTGCTGCGGTTACGCGAACTTTCCACCCGGTAGAAGGGTTTGAAGACCTCTTGCAGCTCCGCCTCGTCGATGCCCGGGCCATCGTCCAGCACTTGCAGGCACACATGGCCCTCGCTGTCGGCTCGCACCTGCAGCTGGGCGCTGCCGGCGAACTTGAGGGCATTGTCGAGCAGGTTGCTCAATACCCGCCGCAAGGCGTAGGGCCGGGTTTCCAGGAGCGCACCGCTGTACCCGTGGAGGCTGACGGCCTGGCCGCTATCCTGATAGTCGAGTACCAGGCTGTCGAGAAAGGCGTCCAGATCCACCCGGCACGGCGCTTCGCGGCTCCCCTCCATGCTGCGGGCATAGGCCACGCCCTCGCGAACCAGGTGCTGCATCTCGTTGAGATCGCTCCACATGGACTCCCGTTCCGCCGAGTCCGGCATCTGTTCGACCCGCAGCTTCATGCGTGTGATCGGGGTCTGCAGGTCATGGGAAATGGCCGCCAGCAGCTGCATGCGCTCCTTCAGGTAGGCGGCGATGCGGCCTTGCAGGGTGTTGACCGCGCGTGCCGCATGGGCGACTTCCCGTGGGCCGCTCTCGTCCAGCGGTGCGGGCGGGGCGTCCGGGTCGAGCTGCTCGACGGTGTCGGCCAGCTGCGTCAGCGGGCGAATCGCCATGCGTACGGCGACCCAGGTGCACAGCAGCAGTAAGGCCAGTTGCAGGACGAGCACCAACGGCAGCCACTGTGCGACCGGGATGGGAGCCGGCGTCACATCGAGAGTCAGCGGGCTGCCGTCGCTCAATTGCAGATGGACCTGAAAGTGCGGCCGCGGTCCGTCGATGGTTTCGAAACGCAGGGCGTAACGCCGGCCAATCGCCTGTTCGATCGAGGCAGCGGCCATGTGGGGTTCGGCCATGTCCATGGGGCGCCCTGGCAGCCCCTCATCGAGGCGATAGCGATAGTTGCGCCGTTCCAGCAAGGGCAGCCACTCGGCGCGTTCTGCCGCCGGCAGACGATCGATCAGGGCGACGGCAGTGCTCACGTCCAGCTCCAGGTTGCCCAGCATCACGTCGCGGCCGGTCTGATAGCGCTCGTAGAACTGGGAGGTGAAGGACAAGCCGTAGGCCAGCACCAGACCGCAGAGAAAGAGCAGCGTCAGCCGCGCCGCCAGGCTGCGTGGGCCGATCACGCGGGGGACTCGAGCAGTTGCACCGGCAAGGAGAAGACGTAGCCCTCGCTGCGCACGGTCTTGATGTACATCGGCTCGCGCGCGTCGTCCCGCAGACGCTGGCGCAGGCGGCTGACCAGCAGGTCGATGGAACGGTCGAAGATGTCGGCCTCGCGCCCCTGGGTCAGATTCAGCAGCTGTTCGCGGCTCAATACCCGCTGCGGATGGTCGAGGAACACTCGCAGCAGGCGGTATTCGGCACCGCTGAGGGCGATCAGGGTGTCCGAGGCGTCCAGCAGGTGCCGCGCACTGGTATCCAGGCGCCACTGGCCGAAGCCGATCAATCGGCTGCTTTCGCTGATCTGCAGGTTCGGCGGCAACATGCGCGCGCGGCGCAGCACGGCATTGATCCGGGCCAACAGCTCGCGAGCGGAAAAGGGCTTGGTCAGGTAGTCGTCGGCTCCCATCTCCAGTCCGACGATGCGGTCCGTTTCCTCGTTGCGCGCGGTCAGCATCAACACCGGCGTGGTTTTGTGCCGGCCCACGCGCAACTCCCGGCACAGCCGCAGACCGTCGTCACCGGGCATCATGATGTCGAGCACGATGAGGTCGACCGTATTGCCCTCGAGAAAGGCTCGCATCTGCCTGCCATCGGCGGCCAGGCTGACACGCAGGCCGTTCTTCTTCAGGTAGTTGCCGACCAGCTCGCGGATCTCGCGGTCATCGTCAACTATCAGGATGTGATCGACATGCTCCATGGGCGCTCCTCTTCGTCGTTGCGCGCTTGAGTTTATCGCCGCCGACGGCAGTTGCCCGCCGCCCTTTGTATTGCAGTGTATCCGACCTCCCTTCCGCTACTTGAGCATGCACCGCCGGCCTCGAGTATCCACATGTATCAGAACGCGCCAGCGATACCTGATGCGGCACAAGAGGCTGATCGCCGACATATCGACGATACCGCCCAGCACTCTAATGAGCACCAGGTGGATGCACCGACGTGTCCACCATCAGTCTCAAGTGAGGATGCCTTTATGAAACTCAGTGCTCGCGGCGCCACCTATCTCCTGGCAGCGGCTTTCTCCTTTGGCAGCCTGGCAGTGCAGGCCGACGAGTCCATTCCGGTGGAGCGCTACCGCTACGGCGCGCAGTTGGATGTGCAGAAGGTCCTGGCGTTACATGAAGAGCCGTCTGCGGATTGCCAGGTGGTAAGCGCGCGCATGGACTACCTGGACTCGATGGACCAGAAACGCAGCCTCGAGTATCGGAAACTCTCCAGCAGCTGTTCTGAAGGCAACTGACCTCGGGCGACCGGCTTGCTCAGCCATTGCCGATGATCTTCTTTGTGTCCACGAGGTGCCTATGTTGCTCGTAGCCTTTCTTGGTGGGGTGCTGACCCTGCTCAGCCCCTGCATTCTTCCGGTGCTGCCATTGCTCCTGTCTCGCGCCGGAGGGCCGATCTGGGCACCCATGCTGACCCTGCTCGGCATGGCCACCGGGTTCGCCGTGCTGGCCAGCCTGGCAGTCGTTTCCAGCGACTGGGTGATAGGGGCCAGTCAATGGGGGCGCTATTTCGCCCTGGGTCTACTGGCCGCCTCGGCGCTGGCGCTGCTATCGACGCGCGTCGGCAACTGGCTATCTCGGCCCTGGTTATGGCTGGGCAACCGGCTGCACGGCGATGCCCGGCGCCTATCACCGGGGTTATCCGCTTGGCTGCTTGGCTGCGCCGCCGGCTTGCTCTGGGCCCCCTGTGCAGGTCCCATCCTGGGGCTGATTCTTTCGGGCGCCATGCTCGAAGGTCCGAGTGCCTCGACCAGCCTATTGCTGCTCAGCTTCGGGCTCGGCAATGCCGTGGCGTTGGCGGGAGTGATCTGCCTCGGGCGAGGCCTGTTCCAGCGTGCTCGCCTATCGTTGCGCTGGATCGAATGGTTGCGGCGCGGTGCCGGGATTGTTGCCCTGCTGGCGGTCATCGGTATCGCCAGCGGCGCCAGCGGCCAATTGGCCAGCTTCGGCTCCTCCACTTGGGCATTCAAGCTCGAGAGTCAGGTGCTGGAGGAGGTGCCGGCATTGCTCGATCAACTGTCCAGCAATGCTCCCGCAGGCGTTCCCGTACTGTCCGACCTGGGGCCGGCACCGACCCTGGCCGGCGCCACGCAGTGGCTCAACGGCCCCGCCCTGGACCTGTCTGACCTGCGCGGCAAGGTGGTGCTGGTGGATTTCTGGACCTACGACTGCATCAACTGTCGCAACAGCTTGCCTTATGTCAATCAATGGGCGCAGCGCTACGCCGACCAGGGCTTTGTAGTGATAGGGGTGCACACGCCCGAATATGCCTATGAGCGGATAGTCGACAACGTGCGCCAAGCCACCAAACGTCTGGGTATTCAGCATCCTGTGGCGATCGATAACCAGTACCGAGTGTGGAATGCGTTCAACAATCACTACTGGCCGGCGCACTACTTCATCGACGCCAGTGGTCGTATTCGCTACCTGCATATAGGAGAGGGCGGGTATGAAATGCAGGAAGAGGTTATCCAGCAACTGCTGCAGGAGCGGGATGAGCTGCCGCCAGAGCAGAATCCAGCCTAGCCAGTCTGCCCACGCCGGATCGGATTGCTCGTCTCTCGCGCCACCAACCAAAGCAGGTACTCCATGCGTTCGACACCACCGCTCGCTCTTGCCACCGGCATCGCCGCGCTTGATCGCCATTACCGGGACACTATCGTGTCGTTGTGGCGATCAACCGGCTGGAACATGGCCCTGAACCTGCCTTATGAGGCGCTGAGTGGTGCCACGGGGCTGCCTCTGCAAGTCGAACGCTACCGAGCCATGGCGTGTGCGCGGCAATTGCTGGTGTTTTCCCAGGCAGGCCTGCCTGGCAGTGCTGCTGCGGCCCATGCCGATCGATTGTTTCTCTCGTTGCAAGACTATTTCGGCGATGGCAAGGGAAGCTGGATCCATAGCGTTGACGCGGCTGGGCAGCCCTCTGACAGCACACGCGATCTCTATACCTACGCGTTCGTGACCTATGCCTGTGCCGAATACTACAAACGAGGTGGCGGTGAAGCCGCCTTGGGGCTCATGAAGCAAACGATCGAGCTGATCGAGAAGCGCTTTGCGGACGGAAACGGCCTGTACGTCTCGGCCTTAGGTGAGGACTACGCCGATATCGGTGCCGGGACTTTGCAGAATCCGATCATGCATTTGACCGAGGCGTATCTGGCGGCCTACGACATTGCAGGCGATGACTGGTACAAACGACGCCTGCGAGAAATAGGCAGGGCGGTGCAGGCGCGATTCGTCGATCCGGTCAACGGCTGCGTGGCGGAACTGCCAATGGGGGAGGCGGGAAACCGCATTGAACCGGGCCATCAGTTCGAGTGGTTTTCCCTGGTCATAGGGGCACCTGCGGTTTTTGCCGGCTTGGAGCTACATGCCGGATTGCACCGTGCCTTCGATTTCGCATATCGGCACGGCGTGATGCAAGCCAACCTTGGCGTGGCGGCCGCGATAGCGGCGGACGGTACCCTACTGGACGACAGGCAGCGTATATGGGCGCAGACGGAGTTCGCCCGCGCGCTTGCGGTGGAGGGGAGCATCCGCTCCCTGGAGATACTGACGCAGTGGGCAAGGCACTATCGCGAACGTTTCCTGCATTCAGGCGGGTGGCATGAAGTCCTGGGGGCCACCGACGAACTGCTGCGGCAAGACATGCCTTCAACCACGCCCTATCACCTGCAAAGCGCCTATGTGGCGCTACGCGCACTGGTGTAGGACGCTGTTTGCCAGCGATGCCGTGCTTGGCCTGTTGCTTCACTCCCAGAGATCGCTATTCTGGCCAGCCCAGGCTGACAAGTAGCTTTGTTCTGCCACCCGTTCTTCGGTTGATCAATGGCTCTGGCGTCGTCCGAGCCAGAGAATCCAGCCGAGAAAACAGAGGGTATTAAAGCGGCTATCGGATGGCGTTCTCCTTTGGTTTTTACAAGTAAAATCAATAGCTTATGAATCAAAGGAAAATCATCCACATCGACTGCGACTGCTTCTATGCCGCCATCGAGATGCGCGACGACCCGAGCCTGGCCAATCGGCCGCTGGCGGTGGGCGGCTCAGCCGAACGGCGCGGGGTGATCGCCACCTGCAACTACGAGGCGCGTGCCTACGGCGTGCGCTCGGCGATGTCGTCGCGGCATGCGCTGAAGCTGTGCCCGGACCTGTTGATCGTCAAGCCGCGCTTCGAGGCGTACCGCGCCGCGTCGCGGGAGATTCACGGCATCTTTCGCCAGTTCACCGACCTGATCGAGCCGCTGTCGCTGGACGAGGCCTACCTCGACGTCAGCGACTCGGCGCATTTCGCCGGCAGCGCCACCCGTATCGCCCAGGAAATTCGCCGGCGCGTGGCGCAGGAGCTGCACATCACGGTGTCGGCCGGAGTGGCGCCGAACAAGTTCCTGGCCAAGATCGCCAGCGACTGGCGCAAGCCCAACGGGCTGTTCGTCATCACGCCCGACCAGGTCGAGGATTTCGTCGCGGCGCTGCCGGTAAGCAAGCTGCACGGCGTCGGCAAGGTCACCGCGGACAAGCTGGCGCGCCTGGGGATTCGCACCTGCCTGGATCTGCGCGACTGGAACAAGCTGGCGCTGGTGCGCGAGTTCGGCAGTTTCGGCGAGCGCCTGTGGCGCCTGGCCCACGGCATCGACGAACGTGCGGTGCAGGTGGACAGCCGCCGTCAGTCGCTCAGTGTCGAGCACACCTATGACCAGGATCTGCCCGACCTGGACAGCTGCCTGGCAAAGCTGCCGGCGCTGCTGGAGGAGATGAACGGGCGCCTGCAGCGGCTGGATGCCAGCTACCGACCGGACAAACCCTTCGTCAAGGTCAAGTTCCACGACTTCACCCAGACCACCCTGGAGCAGGCCGGCGCCAGCCGCGATCTAGACAGCTATCGACAGCTGCTGAGCAATGCCTTCGCCCGCGGCGGCAAGCCGGTGCGTCTGCTCGGGGTCGGGGTGCGCTTGCACGATCTGCGCGGGCGGCAGGAGCAGCTGGAGCTGTTCGCGTAGCTCGGATGCAATCCGGGAGTTCCTTGGGGCAACCGCCCCGGATTGCATCCGGGCTATGCCGTCATTCCGCCCAGAGACGAATCGGCTTGCCGCTGGCCGGCCACAGCTGCAGTTGGCCGATGGCGTTGAAATCCCAACGCTGCACCTGGCCGATGGCGTCGAGGAAGCGCTGTTCCTGTTCCATCAGCGCGGGGGCGCACAGCTTGCGGGTGCTGCCGGGGCGCTCGAAGGCGAGTGCATTGCCCTGCAGCTGATAGCCGGCGAACCAGTGGTTGCAGCCGGCATGGCCGTGGGCGCGGCCGTCGGCGGCGAAGGTGATGGTCAGGTGGCTGCGGTCGATCAGCGGGCGTTCGCTGATCCACTCCACCTGGTAGCTGCGCTCGGTCTCCAGTTGCGGCGCGTCGCTGGCGCAGCCGCCCAGGGCGGCTGCGAGCAGGGCGAGGGGCAGGGCGCGGGGCATGGTTTCAGTCCTCCTGACAGGTGGGGCACAGGTGCTGGCCATCAAGCTTGCGCCAGCCCAGTTCGGCGATACGGGCCTCGGCGGCCGGCGCCTGGGCGGCCTTGCCCTGGGCGGCGTCGACGGCGAATTCGAAGTCCAGTTGCTTGCCACAGCCGTCGCAGTTCACCTGCCAGTTGTGGATGGCCAGCTCCTTGAACTGCGGGCCCTTGCACACTGCCAGCCACTGGCCGGGCGGGTTGATCAGGTGACGGACCTTTTCCACCTCCAGGCGCATATGCAGGTCGCGGCTGCCTTTGAGGGTGACCAGCAGGCTGTCGCCGGCCTGGATCGAGCCGCCGTTGCCGGTGACCTGATAGCGGCCCGGCGCCAGGGCGCGGCACTCGGTGAGGGTGTGCTGGGGGGTGAGCAGGGAATAACGGAAATCGTGTTCGGCCATGGGTCCTCCGGATCAGCCGGCATGCTATCACGCGCCGGCCCTGACCTCATTGCACGGGCGGCCGGCGGCCCAGGCGGCGATATTGTCCAGGGTGGTGCGGGCGATGGCGGCCAGCGCCTCCTGGGTGAGGAAGGCCTGGTGGGCGGTGACGATGACGTTGGGGAAGGTCAGCAGGCGCGCCAGCACGTCGTCCTGCAGCGGCAGGTCGGAGCGGTCCTCGAAGAACAGCTCGGACTCTTCCTCGTAGACGTCCAGGCCCAGGTAGCCGAGCTGACCGCTCTTCAGCGCGCCGATCAGCGCCGGGGTGTCGACCAGGGCGCCGCGGCCGGTGTTGATCAGCATGGCGCCGCGCTTCATCTGCGCCAGGCGCGCGGCATCGATCAGGTGATGGCTGCTGGCGGTCAGCGGGCAGTGCAGGCTGAGGATGTCGCTCTGGCTTATAACCTCGTCGAGCGGCGCCTGGCGCGCGCCGATGGCATCGAGGCCGGTCACCGGCAAGGGGTCGTCGATCAGCACCCGGCAGCCGAAGCCGGCCATGATGCGGGCGAAGCTCAGGCCGATCTTGCCGGCGCCGATCACGCCGACGGTCTTGCCGTGCAGGTCGAAACCGGTCAGCCCGTGCAGGGAAAAATCGCCCTCGCGGGTGCGATTGAAGGCGCGGTGGATGCGCCGATTCAGCGCCAGGATCAACGCCACCGCATGCTCGGCCACCGCATGCGGCGAGTAGGCCGGCACCCGCACCACGCGCAACCCCAGGCGTTCGGCGGCCTTGAGATCGACATGGTTGTAGCCGGCCGAGCGCAGGGCGATCAGCCGCGTGCCGGCGGCGGCCAGGTGCTGCAGCACCGGCGCCGACAGCTCGTCGTTGATAAAGGCGCAGACCACCTCGCAGCCGCTTGCCAGTGCCGCGCTGGCTGCGGTCAGGCGCGCCTCGTGGAACTGCAGCTGCCAGCCATCCGGGCGCGCGGCGGCGAGGAAGCTGTCGCGGTCGTAGGTCTTGCTGCTGAACAGACAGATGCGCATGCGGGCTCCTCAGGCGCTTTGCGCGGCGATCTCGGTCAGCCGGGCGATCGCCGCATCCAGTTCGTCGAGGGCGCGCTGGGCGCCCGGGTCGTCCTGCTTGAGCAGGGTTTCGCTGCGCTGGCAGGCGGCGCGCAGCTGCGGCACGCCGCAGTAGCGGGTGGCGCCGTGCAGGCGGTGGACCCGCTCGATCAGCGCGCTGCGCTCGCCGGCTTCGCGGGCCTGGCGGATGGCCTGGCGGTCGCCGGGCAGCCCGGCCAGCAGCATGTTCAGCATGTCGGCGGCGAGGTCGGCCTTGCCGGCGGCCAGGCGCAGGCCTTCCTCGGCGTCGAGCACCTGCGGCTGCGCCGAGGTGACGGGTGCCTCGAGGGGTTTCGCCGCGGGCTGGTTGCGCAGGCTCAGGCCGGTCCACTTGAGCACCACCTGGGCCAGCTGACGTTCGCTGATCGGCTTGGTCAGGTAGTCGTCCAGGCCGCTTTGCAGCAGGATGCGCTTCTCGTTGGCCAGGGCGTGGGCGGTCAGCGCGACGATGGGGGTGGCGCTGCGGCCCTGTTCGCTTTCCCACTGACGGATCGCCTCGGTAGCCTGGCGGCCGTCCATGCCGGGCATCTGCACGTCCATGAACACCAGGTCGAAACTGCCGCGTTGCACCGCCTCGATGGCGGCATAGCCGCTGTCCACCGCGCTGACCTGGGCACCCAGATCGTCGAGCAGGGTCTGCACCAGCAGCAGGTTGGCCGGGTTGTCGTCGACGCAGAGGATCTGCGGGCGACGGCTGCTGGCCAGGTTCGCGGGCTCGCTGACTGGGCGTTGCGGGCAGGCCAGCTCGATCAGCGCCTTGTGCAGCTTGCGCGTGCACGGCGGCTTGGCCTGCAGCTGGGTGTAGGCATCGGGCAGCGATTCGTGGAACAGCCCCAGCTCGGTGGTGGGGCACAGCACCAGGGCCTTGCAGCCGAGACGGTCGAGGTCCCAGATGCGCTGGCCGAGGGCATCGGCCGGCAGTTGGGCGGCGGTGATGCCGAGCACCGCCAGGCTCAGCGGGCGTTCGCGCTGCTGCTGGCTGGCCACGGCGTCGAGCAGCTGGCCCAGGTCGGCGAAGCTTTCCACCTCCAGGCCGCAGTCTTCCAGCTGATGGGCCAGGGCCTGGCGCGCCAGTTCGTGGCTTTCCAGCACCGCC
>NZ_AVOF01000794.1:0-699 GCF_000465935.2 Pseudomonas sp. EGD-AK9 | reverse complement strand
GGATTAACAGAAACATCCATCTCAGCAGCAATTTTCATGTCACATTGAAGTGCCTTGACCGCGCTTTGAGAATGCAGATCTTTTTTGAATTCTTCAAGATCGAGACTTGTATTTTCAGCAATCTCCAAAAGCACGTTTTCATCCGTAATATTTTTCTTTGAAACAAATAGGCTCTCCTGCATATTTCTGAGAAATTGCATGCCGGCTTTTCGTCCTTGCAATTCGGCTGCTTTAAAAGCGAGAGCAGCCATATAAGGCGATGAAAGCGGCTGATCCTGTTCGAACCAGACATTGCCGTCACATGACATGCCAGAGCGGCTCGCGATCTTTTCCCATGCTTCTGCGAGAAGATGCTTTTTTCGCTTTTTATTTAAAGCGGTAAGGCTTGCGGAAGCGATAATGCGTAAGGTGAAAAAACGTCCGTATCTGATTTTTAGCTTTTTGATGACGGGCTCTAAGGACCAGCATTCTGGACATAAAGGGTCTACAAACATATAAATTTCAAGCGGTTTTTTTGGATGACCGTGGCAATGGGCGAAGTATAGCTCATGCTGATAGTTTGTCAAGATGATCGATCCTCCGCTTCCGTTTGATTCACCATATGCCTTGCTGTCAACTCCAGCCGGCCAAACAAAAACTCACGAATTTCGCCCTCCAGCCCTACATGGTCCATTGCGTCCTTCATACAGCTGAGCCACG
>NZ_AVOF01000793.1:0-770 GCF_000465935.2 Pseudomonas sp. EGD-AK9 | reverse complement strand
CCCTGGCGATCATGGCCGGCGGCCGCGAGGAGGATGTGGAGCGGGTGCGGCCGATTCTCGCCCACCTGGGCCAGCGCCTGACGCGCATGGGCGAGGTGGGCGCCGGCCAGGTGACCAAGGTGTGCAACCAGATGATCGTCGCCTGCAACGCCCTGGTGATCGCCGAGGTGGTGGCCCTGGCGGAGAAGGCCGGGGTCGACGCCAGCCTGATCGCGCCGGCGCTGGCCGGCGGTTTCGCCGACTCCAAGCCGCTGCAGATCCTCGCCCCGCAGATGGCCGAGAGCCGCTTCGAGCCGGTCAAGTGGCACGTGCGCACCCTGCTCAAGGACCTCGACACCGCGGTCAAGCTGTCGCGCGAGCAGGGCAGCGCCACGCCGATGAGCGGCCTGGCGGCGCAGCTGATGCGCCTGCATGGCCGCCAGGGCAATCTGCAGCGCGACCCGGCCACTCTGGTCGAGCTGCTGCGCGGGAGCGAGGCATGAAGATCGCCGCCAACCTGTCGCTGCTGTTCACCGAGCTGCCGCTGCGCGAGCGTTHNRYANAGATHNAGGSTYAAAGYCTNTHNGYASNATSHGCMTHCNTYASMTHCSSTNKHASKSNTCYATCCAGGCGGCCGCGGCGGCCGGTTTCGACGGCGTGGAGATCCAGTTTCCCTACGAGCTGCCGGCCATCGCCCTGCAGGAGGCGCTGGCGCGTGCCGGCCTGCCCTTGGTGCTGATCAACCTGCCGGCCGGCGACCTGATGAGCGGCGGCGCTGGCCTGGCCGCGGT
>NZ_AVOF01000792.1:0-704 GCF_000465935.2 Pseudomonas sp. EGD-AK9 | reverse complement strand
ACGGTCTTGTATTCTCGTATCAATCGTCTGCTGGAATCTCGTTATCCCGTCAATCATCAGCACCACTTGTGAGAATCGCAGATTTTGCGTGTCTCCTTGGCGGACGGCTTCTACATACATGGCCTCTCTAGTTTTGAAAATGTCTTCTGCTGTTTCAATCCACTGCTCAATATCTTCTTTCGTTTCCAAATATGAAACATCTGATTCCTTCGCATAATGAGATAAGCCGCGGTCAATCGAGTCAAACAGGCCGATCATTTCAGTTTCATCATCAATCAGATGTTCGAGCATTACTTTTAAGACGTTTGTTTTTCCGCGCTGAGTCTGGCCTAAAATCAGGCAGTGCTTATGCTTGCCTAAATCAAAATAGACTGGGCTGACTGTTTCTTCATGAAGCCCGATCGGTACAGATAAAGGCTTGCGTTCCAGCTTGAAGCGGATAGACAATTCTCTCGTAGACAAGCTCTCAGGCAGCATCGGAATCGGTGCCGGCTGCTCCATTGAAGCAAATCGCCCTTGAAGTTTCTGTACGTCTGATTTCAGCTCGTTGAACATGCCGATATCATCATCGGCGTCAACAGGCAGGAACATTTGCGCGAAATAAAGCTCTTCCTTTTGAATGATGACGCGTCCCGGGATCGGCTCAAGATTGAACTTCGGACGGCCATAAATGGAATATCCCTCAGATTGATCCATGAGATAAT
>NZ_AVOF01000791.1:0-703 GCF_000465935.2 Pseudomonas sp. EGD-AK9 | reverse complement strand
AAGAGGCTATGATGTCAAATCTTTAGCTGAAATTGGATTCACAGAAGAAATTGAAGAAACAGGCCATACATTTGAAGAAAATGCCATTCTGAAAGCGGAAGCTGTTGCCAAAGCAGTGAACAAAATGGTGATTGCGGACGACTCCGGTCTATCCATCGATAATCTTGGCGGCAGACCCGGGGTTTATTCAGCCCGCTATGCAGGGGAACAGAAAGACGACCAGGCAAATATCGAAAAAGTGCTCAGCGAGCTGAAAGGTATCGAAAAAGAACAGCGCACCGCCCGTTTCCGCTGCGCACTGGCCGTGAGTATTCCCGGAGAGGGAACAAAAACAGTCGAAGGCCATGTTGAAGGGTATATTGCTGAAGAACCGAGAGGAGAATATGGCTTTGGCTATGACCCAATTTTTATCGTGAAAGATAAAGATAAGACAATGGCTGAACTGACAAGTGATGAAAAAAATAAAATCAGCCATAGGGCTGACGCGCTTAAAAAGCTGTCTAAGCTTTTGGAGGCATAAGGAGGAAGCTTGTACATGAACGTGCTGATTATCAGTGACAGCCATGGGCTTGAAGAAGAACTCCAAACCATTGCGAAACGGCATGAGGCAGAAGTTGATCTCATGATTCATTGCGGGGACTCTGAGCTTGAAACGAGGCATCCTGCATTGGAGCCTTATGCGGTTGTAAAAGGCAATTGCGAT
>NZ_AVOF01000790.1:0-704 GCF_000465935.2 Pseudomonas sp. EGD-AK9 | reverse complement strand
GGCGGTCAGCGCGCGCACCTGCGGCGTGCCGTAGGCCACGGTGTACAGCGCCGCCGAACGGCCGGTGCTGTGGTAGCCGGGCTGGCGCTCGCGTTCGAGGACGATGGTCTTGCCCTGGCCGGCGAGGAAGTAGCCGGTGGAGGCGCCGGCGATACCGGCGCCGACGATCAGGTAGTCGGCGTGTTGCATGCTCAGCCCTCCGCGGCCTGCTTGAGTTGGTGGAGCGCCTGGGCCAGGGCGACGTCTTCCAGACCCAGGCCGATGGAGCGGAAGAATACCGGACTGCGGTAGTCGGGCAGGGGCGCCGAGCCGTCGAGCAGCTCGGCCAGGTCGCCGCGAATCAGCGCGCGGTCCCACAGGTGCTGCTCGCTGGCCAGGCGCATCTCGCCGGCGCTGGCCGGGGTGGTGGCGCGGTAGTCGCAGTAGACGTCCATCTGCGCCAGGCTGGCCGGCGGCACCTCGTGGGCGCGCGGCGCGTTGGTGCTGATCGAGGTGATCAGCGCCGGCTGCTCGAGCGTGGCGGGGTCGAGCACCGGGCCGGCCGAGGAGGTGCACAGCATGATCACCTCGGCATCGGCGCAGGCCTCGGCCTGGCTGGCGCACAGCTGCAGGCGCGGGTCGAGCTGCAGCAGCTCCTGCTGCGCGGTGGCGGGTTTGCCGGCCAGGCTCGGCGAGTACAGGCGAATGCTCTGCCAGTCGCGCAG
>NZ_AVOF01000789.1:0-702 GCF_000465935.2 Pseudomonas sp. EGD-AK9 | reverse complement strand
AAGATTTGCCTGATCTCGATTTGAAACCACTCGAAGAAATGCAAAACATTTATCAAGAGCATCCCGAGGCACTGCAAGCTTCTGTAGAGATCGCGGAACAATGCCGGGTTGACGTCAGTCTCGGGCAGACCCGTCTACCGTCTTTTCCGACCCCAGACCGAACGTCCGCTGATGATTATTTAACGGATATCTGTATGGAGGGACTCCGCAGCCGTTTCGGCAAGCCTGATGAACGATACCTTCGCCGTCTTCAATATGAGCTTGATGTCATCAAGCGGATGAAGTTCAGCGATTACTTTCTGATCGTGTGGGATTTTATGAAGCACGCCCATGAAAAAGGGATTGTTACAGGACCGGGAAGAGGTTCTGCGGCGGGTTCTCTTGTGGCATATGTGCTGTATATCACAGATGTTGACCCGATTAAGCATCACCTTCTGTTTGAAAGATTTTTAAATCCCGAACGCGTCAGCATGCCGGATATTGATATTGACTTTCCCGATACTAGAAGGGATGAAGTCATTCAATATGTTCAGCAGAAATACGGTGCAATGCACGTCGCACAGATTATCACCTTTGGAACACTTGCGGCAAAGGCGGCGCTCCGGGACGTCGGCAGAGTATTCGGCGTCAGCCCGAAGGAGGCAGATCAGCTTGCAAAACTCATTCCTTCAAGACCGGGAATGACGCTGGATGAAGCGAGAC
>NZ_AVOF01000788.1:0-704 GCF_000465935.2 Pseudomonas sp. EGD-AK9 | reverse complement strand
GGCGATGGACCATGCAATTGACATGGCGAAGAAAAAAGGAGTCGGCATGGTCACGGCCGTAAACAGCAGCCATTGCGGAGCGCTAAGCTATTTTGTGCAAAAAGCGGCTGACGAAAAGCTGATCGGAATAGCAATGACGCATACAGACAGTATCGTTGTCCCGTTTGGGGGGAGGACTCCTTTTTTAGGAACAAATCCGATTGCTTACGGTGTTCCGGCTAAGCATAAAAAACCGTTTATCCTAGATATGGCGACATCCAAAGTGGCTTTTGGGAAGATTCTGCAGGCCCGTGAAGAGGGCAAAGAAATTCCTGAAGGATGGGGAGTCGATGAAAACGGAGAAGCAGTAACTGATCCTGACAAGGTCGTCTCACTTTCAACATTCGGGGGCCCGAAAGGCTATGGACTATCGATTGTGGTGGATGTGTTTTCAGGATTGCTGGCGGGCGCGGCTTTTGGCCCTCATATTGCCAAAATGTACAGCGGCCTTGATCAAAAAAGAAAGCTGGGGCATTACGTTTGCGCGATCAATCCAGCCTTTTTTACTGACTGGGATACGTTTTTAGAGCAGATGGATGCCATGATTGATGAACTGCAGCAATCACCGCCGGCTGTTGGATTCGAAAGAGTGTATGTGCCCGGCGAGATCGAGCAGCTGCATGAAGAAAGAAATAAGAAAAACGGAATTTCTATCGCTCGGAGCG
>NZ_AVOF01000787.1:0-705 GCF_000465935.2 Pseudomonas sp. EGD-AK9 | reverse complement strand
ATAATACAGCTGGTTTCCGTAGGCGGCAACCCAATCTGGATGTTTTCTTGCCGGGTGACTCTCAGACAATTTATTAAGATCTGTATGATTCATTGTAATACGGTAAGGGTTAAACCACGCGTGAAATTCCAAATTTCGTTTATGGGTTTCTTCAATCATAAATGCAAGAGGATCATAGCCCGGGTCCTTCCCTTGGACACCGGTTAAGTATTCAGACCAAGGCCCGTAAGCTGACGGATAAAAGGCATCAGCCGTCGGTTTAATCTGAACAATAACGGCATTCATTCCCATTTTCTGCACATCGTCCAGCAGTTTGATATACTCCTGTTTTTGCTCTTTTACAGATAACCCTTTTTTGGACGGCCAATCAATATTTAATACGGAAGCAATCCATACGGCTCTCAGCTCCCTGTCAGACTGCGCATTGGCCATAAACGGAACGGAAATGACAAACGTTCCGATGATCAAGCTGACAAGGAAACGGACAATCGACTTTTGGCAAACCTTCATTCTGTTTCTTCTCCCCCATTACATCACTTTCACTATTCGCTATTACGGTATTCCCGGGCTATAAAAGGGTGATTAACAGAATGTCTATCTCACTAAATAAACGAAAAAAGTCCTAAAGCATGTTGTGAGCCGCTTTTAGGACTTTTTGTCATTCATCATGGTTTGCAGACTTTTTAACACGTCAATAAGTTTTAC
>NZ_AVOF01000786.1:0-706 GCF_000465935.2 Pseudomonas sp. EGD-AK9 | reverse complement strand
AACAGCTCGGTTCAGCGCTTGGAGCATGTAGCCTATGCCTTTGTATGATGATAGCGGCCAGCTGATATGCTGGTGTTCTCCGATGACGGCGTTTAGAACGCTTCGATATTTTTTTCCGCCAAGCATGACTAGCTCTTCGATATCAGGAAAGCCTTTTTCGTGAAATTGACGGCCCAGCTCGTCCGCTGTCATGATTTCCGGATGACCGGTGCCAAAAGTGACATCGTAATTTCCCGAAACGAGATCATCAGGGCGGAGGAACCCGTGCTTCGCAGACAAAATCACCCACTCATCGAAAAATGCTTTCGCATACCGCTCGCACGCCTGATGAAACGGGCTGAGATAAGCGTCCTCTGCTCTTACCGGCCCGGCATCAGGCTGGACGTCCCAGATTTTTTTCTTACCGCAGGGGATGATGCATAGTCGTTTCATTTTCCTCTCCCCCTTTATAAGATATCTCCACTAAATATACCATTATTTTCTTACAATAAATTAGAGAAAAGACAGGCTGAGTAAAGCTGCGTACAAAAAAGACCCGGATTTACCGAAAATCCAGGTTTATTTTAGTCAAGAATTGTGTAAAAATCCCTTTATTTTGTTAGCCTTTTTTGAATCAAGCACTGCTGTTACTCTATCCCATCAAGATACTTTCTCTCAAAGTCGTCGAGCAATGCACGCACTTCATCTGTTGACTTTGTGTTCATGC
>NZ_AVOF01000785.1:0-707 GCF_000465935.2 Pseudomonas sp. EGD-AK9 | reverse complement strand
CCGCCAGGGCGGTGCCGAGGCTGGCCGCCAGGCCCAGGCGTTCGCCGCGCCACAGGCCCCAGAGCAGCATGCTCAGTTGCACCGCGCCGAACAGCAGCAGGGCGCCGACGCCGGTGTCCAGCTGCAGGTAGGCGAAGGAGAAGGCCGCGGCGTAGGCGAACAGCGCCAGCGCCCCCGGCCAGTTGCCGGCCATGGGCTGGCGCGCCGTGCGCAGGCGCAGCAGCAGCCAGAGCGTCAGCGCACCGGAAACGAGACGAATGGCGGTGAAACTGGCGGCGTCGATGGCCGTCTCGCGCAGGGCCAGGCGGCACAGCAGCGAGTTGCCGGCGAAGGCCAGCATGGCCAGGGCGGTGAGCAGCAGGATACGCGGGGGCATCGGCCATCCTTGTGCGGGCGTGACCGCCAGCTAAGCACAGCGCAGCGATGGATGGGATTGGCCGAAGGTCGCAACTGCGTCGGCGCTCAGTCGTACTCGGCCTCGGCGTGATCGCCGAGCAGGCGCCGCTGGCGCGGGGTGCAGGCGGCCAGCACCGCCGGGTCGAAGCGAAAGTGTAGGTAGGGCGAGAACTTCTGCGCCACCATGCGCCGGCCGTAATGGATCTGCAGCAGATAGCGGCTGCGCGTGCGGCTCAGGTTGGGACTGCCGGCGTGCCACAGCTCGCTGCGAAAGAACAGCAGATCGCCGGCGCGGCAGAAGATCGGCTCGG
>NZ_AVOF01000784.1:0-14720 GCF_000465935.2 Pseudomonas sp. EGD-AK9 | reverse complement strand
CCAAGGTGCCGGCGGGGCGCCCGGTGCGCTCGCTGGCCATCACCTTCGTCGGCCCGGTGGCGGCGGACGTGCCGGTGAGCTTCCAGGCCGAGGTGCTGCGCGAGGGCAAGGCGGTCAGCCAGCTGTGCCTGCGCGCGGTGCAGGACGGCCAGGTGGTGACCATGGTGCAGGGCAGTTTCGGCGCCGCGCGCGCCTCGGCCATCGATGTTGCGCCGCTGCCGGCGCCGCAGATCGAGCCGGCCGAGCGTTGCCAGGAGCTGCCGTACCTGCGCGGCGTCACCCCCGAGTTCACCCGCTTCCTGGCCATGCGCTGGGGCATCGGTGGCATGCCCTTCACCAACAACCCCTCGCGGCAGATGGGCGGCTGGGTACGCCTGCGCGGCGAGGCCGAGCCGCAGGCGCTGAGCGAGGCGCATCTGCTGGCGCTGGTCGATGCCTGGCCGCCGGCGGTGCTGCCGCATTTGAAGAGCCCGGCGCCGGGCAGTTCGCTGACCTGGACCATCGAGTTCGTCCAGCCGCTGCGGGAGCTGAGCACCGAGCACTGGTGCCTGTACCGCGCCGAGATCGAGCACGCCCGCGACGGCTACGGCCATATCGCCGCGGCGTTGTGGAGCCCGGCGGGCGAGCTGATCGCCATCAGCCGGCAGACGGTGACGGTATTCGGCTGAGTCAGTGCCGCTTGCGCCGGCGCCAGGCGCGCCACCAGGCGCCGCTGAAGAGAAAGCGCGGGAAGGTCACGCACTGTTCCAGCAGCAGGCGTTTGACCGCATCGCGCTTGCCGGCGAAGGGCCCCGGCGCCTGCTGCTCGAAGCGGTGACCCTGGCGCTGCAGGGCGAGGGCGGCCAGCAGGCCGATGGTGCCCAGTGCCAGGGGTACGAAGCCCAGGCGCCACAGGCTGATCAGCAACAGCGCGGCCGACAGCAGAAACAGCGGCACGGCCAGCAGGTGCAGCAGCAGGTTGGTCGGGTGCCGGTGCTGCTCGGCGTAGTGGCGCCATTGCCAGGCCAGCAGGTTGGGGCGGCGTTTGCTCATGCTGCATTCCTCTGGGTCATGCAGCGAGTCTAGGCCGGCCGCCTGGGCTCCGGCGAATTGCCCCTGGCTATGGTGCAGATAGGCTCAAACCTAAAGGCCTGCTACAGGCGCAGCTGGCGGATCGCCTGGCTCAGCTCGCCGGCCAGCTCGGCCAGTTGCTGGCTGGTGGCGGCGGAGTCGAGGGTCTGGCCGACGGTCTGCTCGGTGACGTCGCGGATGCCCACCACCGAACGGCTCATCTCCTCGGCCACCTGACTCTGCTGGGCGGCGGCCACGGCGATCTGGGTGTTGCTGTCGCGCATCAGCGCCACCGCGGCGGTGATCGCCGCCAGCGCCTCGCCGGCCTCTTGCGCCAGCCGCACGCAATGGTTGGCGCTGTCGGAACTCTCGCGCATGAACTCCACGGCGTCGCGGGTGCCGGCCTGCAGGTGGCCGATCATCTGGGTGATTTCGTCGGTGGAGTCCTGCACCCGTTTGGCCAGGTTGCGCACCTCGTCGGCCACCACGGCGAAACCGCGGCCCATCTCGCCGGCACGCGCCGCTTCGATGGCGGCGTTGAGCGCCAGCAGGTTGGTCTGCTCGGCGATGCCGTGGATCACCCCGACCACCCGGTTGATGTGCTGGCTGTCCTCGGCCAGGCGCTCGATGGTACCGGCGCTCTGCTGCACGCCGCGCGACAGCCCGGCGATGGACTGCTCGACGCGACCGACCGCGGCCTGGCCTGCGCGGGCCAGCTGGTCGGCGTTGTGCGACTGGTCGCGGGTGCTGCCGGCGTGTTCGGCGATGTGCTGCACGGTGGCCGACATCTCATTGATCGCGGTGGCCGCCTGGTCGGTCTCGCTCTGCTGGTCGAGCATGCCCTGGCGCACCGCGCCCATGCGCTCGGCCATGCTGCGGGTGCCGCTGTCCAGTTCGGCGGCGACCTGGCCGACGGTGCCGACCACACGCTGGTAGCCGGCCTGCATGGCGTTGAAGGCGGCGGCCATCTGGCCGACCTCGTCGCGACCCTCCAGCGGCACGCGCAGGGCCAGGTCGCCGCTGCGCTCGACCTGCAGCATCACGTCCTTGAGGGTGTTGAGGTGGCTGAGCAAAAAGCGGATCAGCAGCTGCGAGGCGGCCAGAAGCAGCAGCATCAGTCCGGCCACGGCGTTGACCGCCCAGAACTTGTACTTGAGGGAAATATCGCTGATCCAGGCGCCCATGCTTTGTAGTGTCCGCGTACGACAGCCGCTATTGGCCAAATGCCAGCAGTGTCGTCGAGGCCCGGGGCGCAAGTGTTGACCGGGATCAAGACTCCGCTGCGGCGCGCTCCGGCAGTGGCGGCAGGGCGAAGAAGGCGCGGGCGCAGGCGGTGGTTTCGGCGGCCAGCTGCGCCTGGCTCTGGCCGCGGTGCAGCGCCACCTCGCGCAGCACTTCGCCAAGGAAGGCCGGCTCGTTGCGCCCGTTTTTCGGCTTGGGTCGCAGGCTGCGCGGCAGCAGGAAGGGCGCGTCGGTCTCCAGCATCAGACGGCCGCCGGGGATGTCCTTGAGCAGCGGATGCAGGTGGGTGCCGCGGCGCTCGTCGCAGACCCAGCCGGTGATGCCTATATGCAGGTCGAGATCCAGATAGGCGTAGAGCGCCTGGCGCTCGCCGGTGAAGCAGTGCACCACCGCCGCCGGCAGCCGGTCGCGAAAATCGCGGAGTATCTCCAGCAGGCGCTGGCTGGCCTCGCGCTCATGCAGGAACACCGGCATATTCAGCTCGGCGGCCAGCGCCAGCTGCTGCTCCAGGGCCTTCTCCTGCAGCGGTCTGGGGGAGAAATCGCGGTCGAAGTCCAGTCCGCATTCGCCCACCGCGCGCACCTCGGCTTCGCCCAGCAGGGCCTTGAGCCTGTCGGCGCTGGCGCCGTTCCAGCTGCTGGCGTCGTGCGGATGCACCCCGGCGGTGCTGAACAGTCGCTCGCCGCTGCCGTCCAGCCGTCGGCACAGCGCCAGGCTGGCTTCGCTTTCGGCCAGACTGGTGCCGGTCAGCAGCATCTGGCAGACGCCGGCGGCGTAGGCGCGCTCGAGCAGGGCTTCGGCCTGCGCGGCGAGGCTGGGGTGGGTCAGATTGACGGCGATATCGATGAGTTGCATGGTGCCACCTGGTCTGGGCGAAGGGGGAGCATAGCAGAAGCATTCCGTTCGTCAGAAAGGCAATTAGAAACAATAAGTTGGCGACGCTTTTTAAGATTGATGCAAGGTTGCGGGCTGGCGCCGCCAGCGCCAGCTGTGCGACCCTCCGCGCCCCGCGCGCAGCTTGGGAACTTGTTTCGCGGGTTGTGCTCTGAGTCCGGCGGCCTGCCGCCCATCCCTGGAGAATCGATGTCGCGATTGCTGTTGATCCTGTGCCTGCTGGCCCTGCTGCCGCTACCGGCCAGCGCGCGCCTGATCGGCCCGCCGGAAGTCGGCAGTCAGGCCCGCAGCGCCCGCGACTTGCCGGCGATCCGCAGCAGCGGCGAGCTGCGCGTGCTGGTCAACCAGAGCCGCAACAGCTCGGGCTCGGTCAAGGGCCAGAGCATCGGCGTCGAGTACCACCGCCTGCGCGCCTTCGAGCAGTACCTCAACCGCAACGCCCGCGACGGCCGCAGCCTGCGCCTGAAGATCATCCCCAAGGCCAAGGACCAGCTGCTCGGCGCCCTGCAGCGCGGCGAAGGCGATCTGGTGGCGCCGGGCGAGTTGCTCAACGTGCGTGCCGGGCGCGACGTCAGCGCCAGCGCGGCGATCCGTCGCGAGGTGCCGCTGGTGCTGGTGGCGAAGCAGGGCAACCGGCATTACCGCAGCCTCGAACAACTGGCCGGGCGCAGCCTGTCGCTGCCGGCCGGCAGCGCGGTGGGCGAGGCGCTGCGCAAGGTCAACCAGCAACTGGCGGCGCGCAAGCTGCCGCCGATCGTGGTGGAGTGGGTCGACCCCAGTCTGGCGGTGGAGGACGTGCTGGAAATGGTCCAGGCCGGCATCTTCGAGCGCACCGCGGTGGAACTGCCGATCGCCGAGCGCTGGGCCAAGGTGATGCCCAAGCTCAGGGTGGACAGGCACCTGGTGCTGGCGCGTGACGGCGACATGAGCTGGTTCGTGCGTCCGGATGCGCCGATGCTGCGCGCCAGCATCGACCGCTTCTTCAGCGGCTACCAGAACCCGGCCGACCAGGACGCCGCCTTCCAGCGCGTCTACCGGCGTCTGTACAAGGTCCATTCGCCGCTCGGCCGCACCGAGCGCCAGCGCCTGGAGCGGGTGCGCCCGGTGCTGCAGCAGCATGCCGAGCGTCAGGGATTCGACTGGCTGCTGCTGGCGGCGCTGGCGTTCAAGGAGTCGACCCTCAACCCCTCGGCGCGCGGCGCCAGCGGTGCCACCGGGCTGATGCAGATCACCCCGGCGGCGGCGCGCGCCGTCGGCGTGAGCAATATCGCCAGCCTGGACGGCAATGTGCTGGCCAGCAGCAAGTACCTGGCGATGATCCGCCGCACCTTCTTCAACAGCCCGCAGCTCAACGAGCGTGAACGCATGGCCTTCATCCTGGCGGGCTACAACCTCGGCCCGCAGCGGGTGCAGAGCCTGCGCGCCGAGGCACGCAGGCGGGGCCTCAATCCCAATCAGTGGTTCTTCCAGGTCGAGCGTGTGGCCATGGAGCAGATGGGCATGGGCGTGGTGAGTTATGTGAATGCGGTGAATAAGTACTACCTTGCTTATGACCGTGAGCGCTATCTGCTCGAACCGCAAAGACAGCGGCTGACGGCCAACTAGCTATCTATCAATTCGATATTAATTAGTGGTTTTTTGCTGTTTTTAAATCGAATTAATTGGTTATTCTGTGCGCCATCAACTCTCACACACGAAGGAAGCGCTGTAATGAACAACCTGATCAAGAGCATCACCGCCACCCAGGCCGGCTTCGGCATCACCATCCTGCGCATTGTCGCCGGTATCACCTTCGCCGCTCATGGCGCGCAGAAGCTGTTCGGCTGGTTCGGCGGCTATGGTCTGGCCGGCGTGGCGCAGTGGATGGAAAGCATCGGCCTGACGCCGGGCTACCTGATGGCGCTGGGGGCCGGTAGCGCCGAGTTCTTCGGCGGTCTCGCCCTGATCGTCGGCCTGCTGGCGCGCCCGGCGGCCGCGGTGCTGGCGGTGACCATGCTGGTGGCCATCGTCACCGTGCACCTGCAGCACGGCTTCTTCATGAGCAACAACGGCTACGAGTTCGCCCTGGCGCTGATGGCGATGAGCCTGGCGGTGCTGGTCGAAGGCGCCGGCAAGCTGTCGCTGGATGGCCAGCTCGCCCGCTGATTCTCCCCGCCCGAAACGAGAAGGCCCGCATCTGCGGGCCTTCTTGCGTTTACCACCTTTCACTCAGGCGGCGGGGGCCTGTTCGGCCTTCTTCTCCTGCGCGGTGACCTGCTGGGCCAGCTCGATCATCTGCTCGCGCATCCAGCGGTTGGCCGGGTCCTGATCGGTGCTTTCGTGCCAGTACAGATGGGTTTCCAGCGCCGGCACGTCGCCGACCGGCAGCGTCACGTGATGCAGGTGATGACGGCGGGCGAAGCGCTCCGGCACGGTGATCACCATATCGGTCTGCAGCATCACGCTGCTGGCCATCAGGTAGTGCTGCGAGCGCAGGGCGATCTTGCGCTGGATGCCCATCTTGCCCAGGGCCAGATCCACGTAGCCCAGACCGCTGCGGCGGCTGGAAATATGGATGTGGGTCAGCGACAGGTACTCGTCGAGGCTGATCTTGTCCTTGGCCAGCGGGTGGCCTGGGCGCATGGCGCAGACGTAGCGGTCATCGAGCAGCTTGACGTGACGCACCTGCGGGTCGGTGTTGAGCGGCGCGTCGACGGCGAAGTCCAGGCGCCCGGCGGCCAGCTCCTTGGTGGTTTCGCGGCGCTTGGCCAGAAAGCTCTCGATGCACACGTTCGGCGCCAGGCGGCGCAGGCGCTGGAACAGCGGCGGCAGGAGAATCTGCTCGGAGAGGTCGGTCATGCTGATGCGGTAGGTCTTGTTGGCCTGCTGCGGGTTGAAGGTGCGGCTCTCCTGCACCGATACGCGCAGCAGCTGCAGGGCATTGCGCACCGGGCCGATGATGTTCTGCGCCATCGGCGTCGGCACCATGCCCTGAGCGGTGCGCACGAACAGCGGGTCGTTGAAGGTCTCGCGCAGGCGGGCCAGGGCGTTGGACACCGCCGGCTGGGTGATGCCGACGATCTGCCCGGCACGGGTCAGGTTGGCCTCGGTGTAGATGGCGTCGAAGACGATGAAGAGGTTCAGATCCACCTTGGTCAGGTTCATGCCGGATGCGCTCCAGGGCTGTCGATATCAATCGATCATATATCGGTTATGAATGTTCATACACGCTAAAAATAGGTTCGATAAATCTTAGGCGCTGTTCTAGCATCTTTTCCACAACCGCACAGCCAAGAAGGTAGCCCCAATGGATTTCGCCTACTCCCCCAAGGTTCAACAGCTGCGTGAGCGCGTCACGGCGTTCATGGAAGCGCACGTCTACCCGGCCGAAGCGGTGTTCGAACGGCAGGTGGCCGAGGGCGACCGCTGGCAGCCCACCGCGATCATGGAAGAGCTGAAAAACAAGGCCAAGGCCGAGGGCCTGTGGAACCTGTTCCTGCCCGAGTCGGACTACGGCGCCGGCCTGAGCAACACCGAGTACGCGCCGCTGGCCGAGATCATGGGCCGCTCGCTGATCGGCCCGGAGCCGTTCAACTGCGCCGCGCCGGACACCGGCAACATGGAGGTGCTGGTGCGCTACGGCAACGAGGCGCAGAAGCGGCAGTGGCTGGAGCCGCTGCTGTCCGGCGAGATCCGCTCGGCCTTCGCCATGACCGAGCCGGGTGTGGCCTCGTCCGACGCCACCAATATGCAGGCCAACGCCCGCCGCGAAGGCGACGAGTGGGTGATCAACGGCCGCAAGTGGTGGACCTCCGGCGCCTGCGATCCGCGCTGCAAGGTGATGATCTTCATGGGCCTGACCAACCCGGACGCGCCGCGCCACCAGCAGCACTCGATGATCCTGGTGCCGATGGACGCCCCTGGCGTCACCGTGCTGCGTCCGCTGCCGGTATTCGGCTACGACGACGCGCCGCACGGCCACGCCGAGGTGCTGTTCGAGAACGTGCGGGTACCCTACGAGAACGTGCTGCTTGGCGAGGGGCGCGGCTTCGAGATCGCCCAAGGTCGCCTCGGCCCGGGCCGCATCCACCACTGCATGCGTTCGATCGGCATGGCCGAGCGGGCCCTGGAGCTGATGTGCAAGCGCGCCGTTTCGCGCACCGCCTTCGGCAAGCCGCTGGCACGCCTGGGCGGCAATATCGACCATATCGCCGACTCGCGCATGGAGATCAACCAGGCGCGCCTGCTGACGCTCAATGCGGCCTACATGATGGACACCGTCGGCAACAAGATCGCCGCCAGCGAAATCGCCCAGATCAAGGTGGTGGCGCCCAACGTGGCGCTCAGGGTGATCGACCGGGCGATCCAGATGCATGGTGGCGCCGGGGTCTCCAACGACTTCCCCCTGGCCTACTGGTACGCCATGCAGCGCACCCTGCGTCTGGCCGACGGCCCGGACGAGGTGCACCGCGCCGCCATTGGCAAGTACGAGATCGGCAAGTACGTGCCGCGCGACGTGATGAAAGCCAGCCGCTGAACCAGGCGCTGAAAAGGACGAGACCCGCTTTTTTGCGGGCCTCGTCGTTTATGTCGGTTGCGACTCCTTGTCGTCGGAGTTCCGTGCCTGATCCAGCCAGCCTAGGCGCATGTGCAGCTGCGCGGCGAAGGCGCGCGCGGCCAGCTCCTCGTGAAAGGTCAGCGCGCGGCGGCCGACGCGCACCTGCCACAGGCGCTGGCCGCCACGCTCCAGCTCATCTATGCGTACATCCGCCATGCTTCAACTCTGTTGTCGATCGAGACCGGCCCGGTCGCGGGTTCTCAGCAGGGAGAGGATCACGCCGCCGGCCAGCAGGCCCAAGGTTACGCCAAGCGAGAGCAGGGCGGGAACCTTGACCAGATCGTGGAGGAAGATCTTGCCGCCGATGTACATCAGCACCAGCGCCAGGGCGTACTTCAGGTAGATGAAGCGGTGCATCAGCGCGGCCAGGGCGAAATACAGCGAACGCAGGCCGAGGATGGCGAAGATGTTCGAGGTGTAGACGATGAAGGGGTCCTGGGAAATGGCCAGCACCGCCGGCACGCTGTCGACGGCGAACACCAGGTCGGCCAGCTCGATCAGCACCAGCGCCAGCAGCAGCGGCGTGGCATGCAGCAGTGACTTGCCGCTGACCTGGTCCTTCAGACGCACCAGGAAGTGGCCCTCGTGCAGCTCGTCGGTAACCCGGATATGCCGGCGCAGGAAGCGCAGCAGCGGGTTCTGCGCCAGATCCGGGTGATGTTCCTGCTCGTGCTCGCTGCGCAGCATCTTGAAGCCGCTGAACAGCAGGAAGGCGCCGAACAGATAGAGGATCCAGTCGAACTGCTGCACCAGCGCCGTGCCCAGGCCGATCATGATGGCGCGCAGCACTATCACCCCGAGGATGCCCCAGAACAGCACGCGGTGCTGGTAGCGGCGGGGGATGTTGAAGTAGCCGAGGATCATCGCCATGACGAAGACGTTGTCCATCGACAGCGACTGCTCGACGAGAAAACCGGTGTAGTACTCCAGCGCCTTGGTCGCGCCGAGCTGCCACCAGATCCAGCCGCCGAAGGCGACGCCGACGCTGAAGTAGCCCGAATACAGCAGCAGGCTCTCGCGCATCTCGATTTCGTGCTGGTCACGGTGCAGCACGCCGAGGTCGAGCACCAGCAGGGTGACGATCAGCACTAGAAAGGCCAGCCAGAACCAGCCGGGGGTACCGAACAGCGGGGTGGTGAAAAAGGCGAGTAGAGCGTCCATGAGCCCTCCCTAAATGTCTGCCTGAGTTGAATATCGACTCAGTGACTCCGACATCACGGTGAGAGCTCACCGCCAGAGGGGCCCGGCGTCACGCTCAGACAGGCTAGCGCTTAACCCGGCTAGCCTCAAGCCAGCCCGCGGTTTTGCTCCACTTGCCGCTTGCAACTCTAGTAGACCCAGACCTCGACCCGGCGATTGCGGATGCGCCCGTGGTCTTCGTTGTTGGCCGCCACCGGCAGCTCGTCGCCGAGACCGGTGATCTCGCGAAACAGCACGCCCTGCCTGGCCAGCTCACGGCGCACGGCCATGGCCCGTAGCTTGGACAGCAGCTCGGCGCGGGCCGGGTCGCTCTTGGCGTCGCCGAAGCCCACCAGCACCACCTGGTTATGCAGCTTGTCGTGGCGCTTGAGGTAGTCCAGCACCCGTGCCAGGTCGCGCTGGGCCTTGGTGTCCAGGCTGGCGCTGCCCTCCTGGAAGCGGAAGTTCACCGACAGGCGCTGCGCCCGTTCGGCCAGCTGGCGATAGCCGGCCGGCATCTGTGCGCTGGGTTCGACGCGGATCGCCTGCACCGTCTGGGCGATGAAGCCGCTGGCGTCGACTATGGCCTGGCCGCGTGGGCTGTGGGCGAAGTCGATCAGCGCCTGGGCCCAGGGGTTGTCCGGTTGCGGCTGGTTGTAGAGGAACAGCCGGCGCGACAGCGGGTAGTCCTCGGTGGCGATCAGCGTGGTGCTTGGCGACATCGGCTGCGAGTCGCCGGCGGCGATGGCCACCGCCTTGGCCTGGCGGATATAGGGCAGGCCGATAAAGCCGATGCCCTGCGGATCGCCGCTGACCGCATCGGACAGCTGGGTGCTCGACTCGAAGCGCTGGGCGCCGGCGGCCAGGCTGCGCCCGCCCGGTGCCAGCACCAGCTCCTTGAAGGTGTCGTAGGTGCCGGAGTTGTCGTCGCGGGCGTACAAACGCACCGCCCCGGGGTTGCCGCCCAGTTCGCGCCAGTCGCCGATCTCGCCGGCGAACAGCTGCGCCACCTGTTCGACGCCGAGCGCCGCGATGGGGTTGCTCGGGTGCAGGATGATGGCCAGGCCGTCGATGGCGATCACCTGTTCGGCCTGCGCGCTGCGCAGATCGCCGAGGGCAGCCAGGGCGGCGGCTTCGCCGTCCTTGATCGGCCGCGACGAGGCGGCCAGGTCCGCCGTGCCGTCCTTGAGCGCGGCGAAGCCGGTGCCGGAGCCATGGGCGGCGACCTCGACTATCACCGTGCGGCCGTCGGCGTGGCGCGCCAGCAGGCGCTGTTCGTTCTCCGCCGCGCCGGCCTCGCTGCGGATATCGCGCAGACCCTGGGCCTCGAACAGGCCCTTGACCAGTTCCGGGCCGAGCCTGGCGCCGATGGTGTTGGAGCCCTGCAGGCGCAGCACCGGCTGCCCGCCCTGCGAGGCGGGCAGGGCGGCGAACACCGACAGCGGCAGGGCGTAGCAGATGAAGCCGAGGACCAGCAGGGACAGGGTGCGACTCCAGAGGTCGCGGTCGACGGCGGACGGGGCGCGCGGCATGCGGCAGACACCTTCTAGTGGGTGATGGAGAGTGCCGCGCAGATTAAGTCAGTCAGGTTTCAGTGATATGACGGCGCTGGGGCGCGCCGTATAGGCTCTCAGCCCAGTTCCAGCCAGATCGGCGCATGATCCGAGGGCTTGTCCATGCCGCGCAGCTCGTAGTCGATGCCGGCGTCCTTGAGCCGGCCCTGCAGCGCCTGGCTGGCGAGGATCACGTCGATGCGCAGGCCGCGCTTGGGCTCGTCCTCGAAGCCGCGGCTGCGGTAGTCGAACCAGCTGAAGCGGTCATTCACCCCGGGGTTGAGCTGGCGGAAGCTGTCGACCAGGCCCCAGTTCTTCAGGGTCGCCAGCCACTCGCGCTCCTCCGGCAGGAAGCTGCACTTGCCGGTCTTCAGCCAGCGCAGGCGGTTGGGTTCGCCGATGCCGATGTCGCAGTCCTCGGGGCTGATGTTGATGTCGCCCATCACCACCAGCGCCTGCTGCGGATCGAAGTGCTCGACCAGCAACTGCTGCAGGTCGGCGTAGAAGCGCTGCTTGGCGGGGAACTTGACCGGATGCTCGCGGCTTTCGCCTTGCGGGAAGTAGCCGTTCATCACGGTCACCGGCTGGCCCTGGGCGTCGGTGAAGGTGGCGTAGATAAAGCGCCGCTGGGCGTCCTCGGCGTCGCCGGGAAAGCCCTTGTGCAGGTTCAGCGGTTCCTGGCGCGAGAGCAGGGCGACGCCGTAATGACCCTTCTGCCCGTGATAGTGCACGTGGTAGCCGAGCTGGCGGATCTCGGCCTCGGGGAATTGCTCGTCGGCCACCTTGGTTTCCTGCAGGCCGATCACGTCCGGCTGGTGCTTGTCGATCAGGGCCTGCAGCTGATGGGGGCGGGCGCGCAGGCCATTGATATTGAAGGAGACGATTTTCATGGGCGGCGAGTCCTGGGCAAAAGGCGATGCTAGCCGATCCGCCGCGCTCGCGGCCAGCGCCTGGCAGGGCCCTGGCGGCGGTGCTAAGTTGGCTGTGACGCGTCCGACCGCACAACGCATAACAACAGAGGTCCGCCATGCCCCATAACGCTCCTGCCGAAGTCCGCATGCTCGACGGCGGCTACGCCCGCGAAGTGCGTTCGCTGCTCTACCACGCCTACCGCCACGAGCCGACCTTCGCCTACCTGTTCGAGGCCGAGCGGCCGGGCTTCGACCAGCGGGTGCGGGCCACGGTGCGCGAACTGGTGCAGCAGCACTTCGCCGAGGAGCTGCCGGCCATCGGCCTGCTGCTCGACGACCGGCTGATCGGCACCGCGCTGATCGCCCCGCCGCAACGGCGCCTGGATATCACCGAGAGCTGGGGCTGGCGTCTGCGCATGCTGCTGAGCACCGGTTTCCGCTGCACCAAGCGCTACCTCGAATACCACGACGCGGTGCTCGCCTGCCTGCCGCCGGGGCCCTATCACGTGCTGCCGCTGCTCGGCATCCATCCCGAGTTCCAGGGCCAGCACCGCGGCGAGCAACTGCTCGAAGCGCTGCACGACTGGTGCGCCGAGGATGCCGGCTCGCAGGGCGTGGTGCTGGACACCGGCAATGCGCGCTACCTGGATTTCTACAAGCGCCAGGGTTACGAGGAAATCGGCGAACTGGCCATCGGCCCGGTGGTGGAGCACGTGTTCTTCCACCCCAATCCGCAGCCGGTGGCGCGGGCCCGCGCCTGAACCCTGGCTGTCACCGCCGTTCTCCACCGCTCTAGCTCGCCGTCCTCTCCGTGATAGCATCCCCGGCCATGAGCGTATATGGACATATCCGGCGCAGCCTGGCGCTGCTGCTGATCAGCACCGGCGCCCTCGCCGCCGGTGAGCTGGACGTGCGCATCAGCCCGGCCAATGCGGCCCTCAAGGCCAATATCGAAGGCTACGTGGGCAGCCTCGAGGGCCGCGACGGCCAGGCGCTGCGGCGCTTGCGCCGGGTCGCCGAGGCCGAGGCGGACAAGGCCGCGCAGGCGCTGGGCTATTACCAGGCGCGCATCCGCAGCCGCATCGAGGAGGGCGAGACGCCGCGCCTGGTATTGGAGGTGGAGCCCGGCGAACGGGTGCGCCTGCGCAGCGTCGACATCCGCATCGAAGGCCCGGCCAGCGAGCTGGCCGCCTTTCGCCTGCCCAGCGCCAGCCGCCTGCAGCCCGGCGCGGTACTGCACCACGGCCGCTACGAGGACGCCAAGCGGCTGATCCAGAACCAGGCCTCGCGCTACGGCTTCTTCGACGGCCGCTTCTCCCGCCAGCGCCTGGATATAGACCCCGCCGCCGGGGTCGCCGATATCGAGCTGGTGTACGTCAGCGGGCCGCGCTACCGCCTCGGCGACCTCGCCTTCAGCGGCGACTTTCCCTTCGACGAGGCGCTGCTGCGGCGCATGGTGCCGTTCCAGGCGGACACCCCCTACGATTCCGAGCTGATCGCCGAGCTGTACCAGGCGCTGCAGTCCAGCGGCTACTTCGAGTCGGTGCGCATCGATGCCATTCCCACCCAGGCCGAGCAGCTGCGCATTCCCGTGGCGGTCGCGCTGGTGACCCGCGAGCCGCGCACCCTGGGCCTGGGTGTGGGGTTCTCCACCGACGTCGGGCCGCGCCTGCGCGGCTCCTGGACGCGCCACTGGCGCAACCCGCAGGGTCATAGCTACGGGGTGGAGACCGAGCTGTCGGCGCCAAGGCAGAACCTCGGCCTGTGGTACGACATGCCCGGCGACCCGCCGTTGACCGACAAGCTGCGCCTGGCCGGCGGTTACCAGTACGAGGAACTGGCCAGCAAGGACAGCCTCAGCCGTCTGCTCACCCTCGGTCCGGAGTGGCACAGCCAGCGCGCCGGCGGCTGGCAGCGGGTGCTGTCGCTCAAGTGGCAGCGCGAGGAGTACCGTCTGGGCGACGACTCCGGCCTGAGCACCCTGCTGATGCCGGGCGTCAGCTATTCGCTGCTGCGCAGCGACAACCGCCTCGATCCGCGGCGCGGCTATCGCTTGCAGTTCGATGTCTCCGGCGCGGTGGACGGGGTGCTCTCCGACGCCAACGTGGTGCACGGCAACGTCATGCTCAAGGGCCTGACCACGGTGCTGGACAACCATCGCCTGCTCGGCCGCGTGCAGCTGGGCGGCACCGAGACCAACGGCTTCTCCGGCGTGCCGCCGTCGCTGCGCTTCTTCGCCGGCGGCGACCAGAGCGTGCGCGGCTACGACTACCAGAGCCTGTCGCCGGAGAACGACCGCGGCGACAAGATCGGCGGCCGCTACCTGTTCGCCGCCAGCGCCGAGTACCAGTACAGCCTGACGGACAAGTGGCGCCTGGCGACCTTCGTCGACCAGGGCAACGCGTTCAACTCGCTGGACTTTCCCACCCTCAAGACCGGCGTCGGCTTCGGCCTGCGCTGGGTCTCGCCGGTCGGCCCGCTGCGTCTGGACCTGGCCCATGCGCTGGACGACGAGGGCGGCGTGCGCCTGCACTTCTCCATGGGGCCGGAACTATGAGGCGCGCACTCAAGTGGCTGGCGGCGGGGCTGCTGAGCCTGGCGCTGCTGCTCGGTGCGGCAGTGCTGGGCCTGCTGGGGACCCAGGGTGGCAGCCGCTGGCTGCTGGCGCAGGTACCGGGGCTGACGGTGGAGAACTTCAGCGGCCGGCTCGGTGCGGCCTGGCAGGCCGATGCGCTGCGCTGGCAGCAGGACGGGCTGCGCGCCGAGCTGCACCAGGTGGATTTCGCCTGGTCGCCGGCCTGCCTGCTGCGCCTGAGCCTGTGCCTGGATCGTCTGCACCTGCGGCAGGTCGTGCTGAACCTGCCCGCGAGCGGGGAGGCGAGCGGCGAGCCGCTGCGCCTGCCGCAGTTGAAGCTGCCGCTGCGCCTGCAACTGGGTGATATCCAGCTGGGTGAGTTGCGCCTCGACGGCCAGGCCCAGTTCAGCGAGCTGAGCCTGATCGCCGCCTGGAACGAGCAGGGCGTGACGTTGCAGCGCCTGAGCCTGCGCCGCGACGAGCTCAGCCTCGAACTCAGCGGCGAGCTGACCCCGCAGGGCGACTGGCCGCTGGCCGTCAGCGGGCGCCTGCAGTTGCCGGAGGTGGACGGCAAACCCTGGCAGCTGGCGCTGCAGGTTGGCGGCGAGCTGCAGCGCAGCCTGACCCTGCAGGCCGACAGCACGGGCTATCTGGAGGCGCGCCTGGTCGGCGAGGTGCAGGCCCTGGCCGAGCACCTGCCGGCCGAGCTGCGCCTGAGC
>NZ_AVOF01000783.1:0-707 GCF_000465935.2 Pseudomonas sp. EGD-AK9 | reverse complement strand
CGCCGCGCTGGAGCCGGCGGTGCAGCAGGTCGAGGACAGTTGCGAGGCCTGTCACCAGGCGTTTCGCGCCTACTGATCAGCGCGCGAGTTCGGCCTCGGCCTGTTCCAGTTCGGCGCGCGCCTCGGCCAGCTTGGCCTGGCGCTTGGCGATCTTGTCCGGATCGCCCTTGCTCAGCGCATCGCGCAGGTCCATCTCGCGCTGCTCGATCTCCTGCCGCGCCTCGTCGATCTCGGCCTGGCGCTCGGCCTGCAGGGCGCCGTCGTGGCAATGCGCTTCGACCTGCGCCAGGGCCTGTTGCAGGCCGGCCACCTGGTCAGGGTTGTGGTGCTGACGGGCGATCTCGATCTTCTCCTGCAGGGTTTGGCGCTTGGCCGCGCAGCCGCTGACGCCGCTGTCGGCGAAGCTGAAGGCGGTGCTGGCGACCAGCAGGGCGAGCAGGCTGAGCTGACGAATCATGGGCTTGTCCTTATGGCGGGGGTTTGGAGGAAGACCGCGTCGCGGCGCCGGGGTTCGCTGCGGCCGAGCCAGGAAGGCGCTGACCATGATCTGGGTCAAGGTTGCGCGCGTTACTGCGCGGCGGCCTGCAGGCGCGGTTGAAAGGCGGCAATGCCGGCCTGCTGCAACTGCGCGCCGAGGCGCCGCACCTCCGGGTGCTGGAAGAACGCCAGCAGCCGCTCGGCGCCCTGCGCGCCGACGCCGCGCTGGC
>NZ_AVOF01000782.1:0-705 GCF_000465935.2 Pseudomonas sp. EGD-AK9 | reverse complement strand
TGTCTTGTTTAGTTTTCAAAGATCATTTTGTTTGTCCGCTTTGTTAAAGCAACTTTATTAGTATACAACGTCACTTCTCCAAAGTCAATAACTTTTTTAAAAAAACTTTTGGTGGAGCCTAGCGGGATCGAACCGCTGACCTCCTGCGTGCAAAGCAGGCGCTCTCCCAGCTGAGCTAAGGCCCCATAAAAAATGGTCGGGAAGACAGGATTCGAACCTGCGACCCCATGGTCCCAAACCATGTGCTCTACCAAGCTGAGCTACTTCCCGATTTCCTATCTATTCTATTAAAAGATATGGCGCGCCCGAGAGGAGTCGAACCCCTAACCTTTTGATCCGTAGTCAAACGCTCTATCCAATTGAGCTACGGGCGCAATTCAATTTACAATATCCCGTTGGGATAAATGGAGCGGAAGACGGGATTCGAACCCGCGACCCCCACCTTGGCAAGGTGGTGTTCTACCACTGAACTACTTCCGCATATCGCAATAAAAAAAGCTTTCTCCTTATGAGAAACCTTGGTAATAATACATTTAATAAAGCTTCCAAGCGGGCTCGAACCGCTGACCTCTTCCTTACCATGGAAGTGCTCTACCTGCTGAGCTATGGAAGCAATGGCTCCGCAGGTAGGATTCGAACCTACGACCGATCGGTTAACAGCCGATAGCTCTACCACTGAGCTACTGCGGAATAATATAAAGCTTC
>NZ_AVOF01000781.1:0-712 GCF_000465935.2 Pseudomonas sp. EGD-AK9 | reverse complement strand
ATTGAAAATGAGAAATTGAAGCTTGCCAAACAAAAAGCGGAGAAAACAGATGACAGCCAGGAACCGATTGAAATTATGATCAAACGAAAAGAGGGCAAGTCATGATTGTAAAAGAAATCAACCCTCATTTCGAAGATTACGTGTTCAATTGGGAGCAGACGTACCAGTTTCTCGTCGGCGGCTACGGCTCATCCAAAAGCTATCATACGGCATTGAAAATCGTGCTAAAGCTGCTGAAGGAAAAACGGACGGCCCTTGTGATCCGGGAGGTGTTCGATACCCATCGGGATTCGACCTTCGCCTTGTTTCAAGAGGTGATCGAAGAGCTCGGTCTCACAAAGGCTGTGGCATCTCTTTCTTCCCCGCTGCAGCTGCGATTTCACAATGGCAGCCGGATCATGTTCAAAGGAATGGACAATCCGGCAAAATTAAAATCGGTTCATAACATTTCATTAATATGGATTGAAGAGTGCTCAGAGGTGAAGTATGAGGGGTTCAAGGAGTTAATCGGACGTCTTCGCCATCCTGAGCTGAAGCTTCATATGATCTGTACCACCAATCCCGTCGGCACCTCCAATTGGACGTATAGGCATTTTTTTCGGGATGAACGCAAGAAACGGTTTGTGCTGGATGACAGCGAACTTTACGAAAAGCGGACGATTGTGAAGGGAGATACGTATTACCATCATTCCACCGCTAACGACAATCTTTT
>NZ_AVOF01000780.1:0-712 GCF_000465935.2 Pseudomonas sp. EGD-AK9 | reverse complement strand
ATGCAAAGCTCATTTTACATAAGCTGGAGAACAGCAATTGGATTATCCGGAAAAGCGGGGCGGGGCGCGGCCGCAAATCTAAAATCGCGTTTCTTCGGAGGCCTGAGGAACTGCTTCTTCAAACTGCAAAGGAATATACCATGTCAGGAAAGCTTAAAAAGGCAAAGAAGCTGCTTCAGCAGTATCAGTCCGCGTTTCCGGGGCTTCAAAACGAATATAACATGTGGCTTTCAGAGGTATTCGGATTTGTGACGGAGACAGGCGAGAATGGGGCGAAGGATGTTCTGCGGCTGTTCATCGCGCCTGAATCTGTCAGCAGTTTGGATCCATGCCAAATATTTTTGCGGTCTGAGGGCCATTTCGTCAAACAGATATTTGATACACTCTTGACGTTTGATTCGGATATGCAGGAGCCAAAGCCTCATTTGGTTCATGGATGGGAAGAGGTCGAAAAAAAACAATGGAGATTTTTTCTTCGAAAAGGTGTGTCATTTCATAATGGACAGCCGCTGACATCGCGGGACGTTGCGTTTACGTTTCAGCGCTTTTTGGAACTGGGTGACAACCCGTATAAATGGCTTCTGCACGGAGTGAAACAAGTCTTAGAAAAGGGCCCTTATTGTGTGGAGCTCATACTCGATAAGCCGAATGCGCTTTTGCCGTATGCTCTTTGTGATGAACGGCTGTCCATACTTCCGGCAGAACAGGGCGG
>NZ_AVOF01000779.1:0-713 GCF_000465935.2 Pseudomonas sp. EGD-AK9 | reverse complement strand
GGAGTGCCCGGCGCGCCGCCGACACCGCCTACGACCGCACCCTGCTGGCCTCGGCGCGGGCGGTGGCCGACGGCCTGTACGCCGAGGATGGCAGGCTCAGGGCCAATATCCCCTACGTGGCGCTGGACACCTTCGCCTACGACAGCGCCGGGCGCATCTACTACCAGGTGCTCGGTCATCGCGGTGAGCAGGTCTCCGGCTACGAGGACCTGCCGCCGGCGCCGCCCGGCACCCGGCGCACCGACGACTACCCGGCGCTGGCGCATTTCTACGACGCCGAGTACCGCGGCCAGGGCGTGCGCGTGGTCAGCCTGCTGCAGCCGGTCAGCGAGCCGCAGCTCAACGGTATGGCGGAAATTCGCGTGGCCGAGACCCAGGGCGCGCGCGAGCGCATGGCCCGCGAACTGCTGGTCGGCACCCTGTGGCGCATGGGCCTGCTATCGGTCAGCGCGCTGCTGTTGGTGTGGCTGGCGGTGAGCCTGGCCCTGCGCCCGCTGGAGACCCTGCGCCGGGTGGTAGCCGAACGCGCCAGCGACGACCTGCAGCCGCTGCCCGATGCCGGCTTGCCGCGCGAGGTGCTGCCGCTGGTGGAGGCGCTCAACCAGTTCAACGAGCGCCTGCGCGGGCTGTTCGAGCGCCAGTCGCAGTTTATCGCCGACGCCGCCCACGAGCTGCGCACGCCGCTGGCGGCGCTCAAGGCGCGCATCGCCCTG
>NZ_AVOF01000778.1:0-713 GCF_000465935.2 Pseudomonas sp. EGD-AK9 | reverse complement strand
TTGGGCCCGAGCACGCCGAGCACCTCGCCCGCCTGCAGCTGCAGGTCGATGCCGCTGAGCACGGCGCACTGGCCGCGGCGGACTTCCAGTTGTTCGGCCCGCAGCATCAGCTCCGCCCCCGCACCAGCAGATAAAGGAAGAACGGCGCGCCGATCAGCGCAGTGACGATGCCGATCGGCAGCTCGGCCGGCGCCAGCACCAGGCGCGCGGCGAGGTCGGCCAACAACAGTAGGCTGGCGCCGGCCAGCGCCGAGGCCGGCAGCAGCAGACGATGGTCGGGGCCGACCAGCAGGCGCATCAGGTGCGGCACCACCAGACCGATAAAGCCGATCAGGCCGGCCGCCGCCACCGCGGCGCCGACGCCCAGCGCGGTGCAGAACACCAGTTCACGCTTGAGCCGCTCCACCTCGAAGCCCAGGTGGCGCGCCTCGGATTCGCCCAGCAGCAGCGCGTTCAAGGCACGCGCGCGACGCGGCAACCACAGCGCCACCGCCGCGGTGGCCAGCAGCAGCGGCCAGAGCCGGGCGTAGCTGGCGCCGTTGAGGCTGCCCAGGTTCCAGAAGGTCAGGGTGCGCAGGGTGGCGTCGTCGGCCAGGTAGGTGAACAGGCCGATGGCCGCCCCCGCCAGGGCGGTGAGGGCGATGCCGGCCAGCAGCATGGTGGCGACGCTGGTCTGCCCGTCGCGCCGCCCCAGGCGGTAGACCAGGGCGGTG
>NZ_AVOF01000777.1:0-714 GCF_000465935.2 Pseudomonas sp. EGD-AK9 | reverse complement strand
GCCTGGCCGGCGTGCATCGAGCTGACCGCGGCCTCGGCGCCGTGCTTGAGGCGCTGAATCATCTGCTGGATCTCGTCGGTGGAGGCCTGGGTGCGGCTGGCCAGGGTGCGCACCTCGTCGGCCACCACGGCGAAGCCGCGGCCCATCTCGCCGGCGCGCGCCGCCTCGATGGCGGCGTTCAGCGCCAGCAGGTTGGTCTGCTCGGAGATGCCGCGGATCACCGCCAGCACCTGGTCGATGGACGCCACCTGCTCGGCCAACTCGGCCACCGCGCCGGCGGCGGTGCCGATATCGGCGGACATCTGCTCGATATGGCCGATGGACTGGCGCACCACCTGGCGCGCCTGCTGCGCCTCGTCGCGGGCGCTGTGCGAGGACTGCGCGGCGCTGCTGGCGTTGCGCGCGATCTCCTGCACGGTCAGGCCCATCTCGTGCACCGCGGTGGCCACCATGTCGGTCATTTCCTGCTGCTGGCCGGCACGCCCGGCGGTGTTCTCCACCACCTGGGCGACCTGGCCGACCGCGCCGCGCAGGCGCTCGCTGGTGGCCAGCACCTCGCCGATCAGCTCGCGCTGGCTGGCCAGGAAGCGGTTGAAGCCACGCGCCAGGTCGCCCAGCTCGTCGCCACGCGACTCGTCGAGGCGCCGGGTCAGGTCGCCGCCGCCGCCACCGATTTCCACCAGCGCCTGGGTCACCTGGCGGATCGGCCGCACC
>NZ_AVOF01000776.1:0-713 GCF_000465935.2 Pseudomonas sp. EGD-AK9 | reverse complement strand
CTTACTCCAACCTACGAAACAATACAACGAAAAGACAATCAGGAAGCTGACGGCCTCGCTAAAAAAATTCTATCCCATCAATTCGTAGAAAGCCACACGAAATTAGACCGTAACGGAGATGACGATATTGGATAAGAAAATGATCTTTAAAGAACTGACAGAACTGCACGATGAATATTGCAAGGACTGTTTTATTAAGAAGCAGTTTCGCAAAGAATTTGGCAAAACTTATGCGCATTCATTTTGTATCAATAAATGTACGGTTGGTGAAAAGCTGAAACAATACGGAGATGTCTTAACCAATCACTAAAAATAAAAACCGCAGAAGCTGCGGTTTTTATTCTTTGAATTCATCCAGCTGATGCTCGCTGTCATCTAGCAGTTGCTGTTGCTGCTTTACAAATTCAGGATCATCGAGAGCTGCCAGCTCTTCAGATTGTGACAGTTCTCTAGCATCCTCAATGGCTTGGTATGCAGAGTCAACTAATGTTTTGCTTTGGCCTCTCGTCGCAGCTCCTGTTGTTTTCTGCGCTGTTTCCACCGCTAGTTCCAGCTGCCGCTTATCCGTAAAGCCAGTCTGATCCTCTTTATGAAATTCTGAAGTCACCAAAAACACCTCCGCCATTATTTTGCAGAGTTTTTTTGAAATTTATGTACCAAAATAGAAAAGAAAATAAAAATAAGCCGATATAACTATTGAACCAGAATAAATA
>NZ_AVOF01000775.1:0-717 GCF_000465935.2 Pseudomonas sp. EGD-AK9 | reverse complement strand
AATCTGCTTGACGACTGGGAAAGCCACGCCAAAAAACTTATCGCACAGTTTCGATCGACAGCCAGCCGGTTTCTTGGGGAAGCATGGATAAAAGAGCTGATCGATGAGTTAACTGAAAGAAGCCCGGAATTTAAAAAGTGGTGGAACCACCACGAAGTATTAGGCACACACGCAGGAGAAAAAGTACTTCATCACCCGGCAGCCGGAAAAATGGTGATGGAGCATATGACATTACAAATATATGACTCTCCTGATTTGAAACTGACCATTTATCGCCCGTTAGGAAAAGAAAATACAGTTGATAAACTGAAAGCTTTACTTATAGACGGCTAAACAGCTGATCATTATAAAAAAAGACGGCACCCAAGTGCCGTCTTTTTTTATTTGATATCTTCAAAAATGTCAGTTGCTTTGGCCTTCATTTGTTTCTTAATGGTTTTCGGTTTCTTCTCTTTTTTCACAGCCTCATAGACTGCGGCTGTCACAAGATCGCCTGCTTGCTGGAGGCGTTCTTTGCTGATATGTTCGATCGAGTCTTCAGGGGTATGATACCACGGCTCAACTTCTTCTGTTTCCGGGTCTCCCCAAATAAAGTTGGCGGAATCAATGCCGGCTTCGTGGAATGGCACATGATCAGATGATCCTCCCTGTGTCAGAGACAGGCTGTCAAACCCAATTTTTTCAGCAGCCGTATGGCTGGATTCCCAAACATAGTTA
>NZ_AVOF01000774.1:0-717 GCF_000465935.2 Pseudomonas sp. EGD-AK9 | reverse complement strand
CGAGACCGCCGAGGCGGTGGCCCTGGGCGCCGAGGCGGTGGGCCTGCTGCGCACCGAACTGGTGTTCATGGAACACGCCCAGGCGCCGAGCCAGGCGGCCCAGGAAGTCGAGTACCGCCGCGTGCTCGACGCCCTCGAAGGGCGCCCGCTGGTGGTGCGCACCCTGGATGTCGGCGGCGACAAGCCGCTGCCCTACTGGCCCATGCCGGCCGAGGAAAACCCCTTCCTCGGCGTGCGCGGCATCCGCCTCAGCCTGCAGCGCCCGGAGATCCTCGAGACCCAGCTGCGCGCCCTGCTGGCCGCGGCCGAGGGCCGTCCGCTGCGGATCATGTTCCCCATGGTCGGCGCGGTGGAGGAGTGGCGGGTGGCACGCGACATGGCCCTGCGCCTGCGCGAGGAAATCCCGCTGGCCGACCTGCAGCTCGGCATCATGGTCGAGGTGCCCTCGGCGGCCCTGCTGGCGCCGGTGCTGGCGCGCGAGGTGGACTTCTTCAGCATCGGTACCAACGACCTGACCCAGTACTGCCTGGCCATCGACCGCGGCCACCCGACTCTCTCGGCCCAGGCCGACGGCCTGCACCCGGCGGTGCTGCGGTTGATCGGCATGACGGTGGCGGCGGCGCATGCCGAGGGCAAGTGGGTCGGCGTCTGCGGCGAGCTGGCCAGCGACCGTCTGGCGGTGCCGCTGCTGGTCGGCCTGGGCGTCGACGAGCTGAG
>NZ_AVOF01000773.1:0-14852 GCF_000465935.2 Pseudomonas sp. EGD-AK9 | reverse complement strand
CGGGTTCTCCGCGGACGGCAGGATATGCACCTCGACCCTGGGCATCTCGTTCATGCGCAGCACCTGGAAGTCGTGGAAGTTCGACTGCTCCACGCGTCCCTCCTTCAGGGTGATCGCACCATGCAACGCCGCCGCCAGGCCGAAGCCGATGCCGCCCTCCATCTGCGCGCGGATCACGTCCGGGTTGATGGCGATGCCGCAATCCACCGCGCAGACCACACGATCGAGCTTGTAGCTGCCGTCGGCCTTGACCGTCACCTCGACGACCTGGGCGACGAAGGAGCCGAACGACTCGTGCACGGCGATGCCGCGACCGCGCTTCTCGCCCTCGGTACCAGCAGCCAGCGGCTGGTCCCAGCCGGCCTGTTTGGCGGCCAGTTCCAGCACGCCACGATGGCGCGGCTGGCTGTCCAGCAGCGCATGACGGAAGGCGTAAGGGTCCTGGCCCGCGGCCACGGCGGCCTCGTCGATCATGGTTTCGGCGACGTAACCGGTGTGGGTATGGCCCACCGAGCGCCACCACAGCACCGGCACCTTGATATTGCTCGGCGTGCTCAGCTCCACCTGCAGGTTGGGCACGCTGTAGGCCAGATTGGACAGCCCTTCCACCGAGGTGTGGTCGATCCCCTCCTTGAGCAGGAACGGCTCCATCGAGGTGCCGGCAATGATCGACTGACCGACGATGCGGTTGTGCCACGCCTGCAGCTTGCCGGCCTGATCCAGGCCGATACGCACGCGGTGCAGGTACAGCGGCCGGTAGTAGCCGGCGCGGGTGTCGTCCTCGCGGGTCCAGACCATCTTCACCGGCGCCTCGACGCCCTGGGCGCGCGCCGCCTTGGCGATGGCCACCGCCTCCAGCAGATAGTCCGACACCGAACTGGCGCGGCGGCCGAAGCTGCCGCCGGCATACAGCTGGGTCAGCGACACCTGCTCCGGCGCCAGGCCCAGGTAACCGCCGATGATGGCCTGGTCGACGGTCTGGAACTGCTCGCCGTTCCAGATCTCGCAGCGCTCGGCGGACAGTTTCACCAGGCAGTTCATCGGCTCCATCGCCGCATGCGCCAGGTAGGGAAACTCGTACTCGGCCTCGAGGGTTTTCGCAGCCTGCGCCAACGCCGCATCGGCATCGCCCTTGCTCGCGGCGGGCAAGCCGGGCTTGCCTGCGCTGTCCCGATACTGGGCAAAGATTTCCGCGCTGCCGAGGGTGAAGGCCTGGCTCTCGTCCCAGTCGATCAGCAGGGCGTCGCGGCCCTGGCGCGCGGCCCAAGTATTCTTCGCCAACACCGCCACGCCGGCGCGGCCGTGGGGCAGGTCGCGAAACTCCACCACCGCGACCACGTCGCGCACCGCCTTGGCCTTGCTGCTGTCCACGGTCCGCGGCACGCCGCCGAAACGCGGCGGGTAGGCGACCATGGCCACCAGCATGCCGGGCAGCTTGAAGTCCTGGGTGAAGATCGCGCTGCCGTCGGTCTTGTCCAGGCTGTCCTTGCGCCGCAGTTCGCGCTTGCCGATCAGCTTGAAGTCCTTGGCATCCTTGAGCTGCACCTGCTCGGGCACCGGCAGCTGCGCGGCAGCCTCGACCAGCTCGCCGAAACCGGCGCTGCGGCCGGAGCCGGCGTGGCTGACTACGCCCTGGCTGACGCCGATCTCGCTGGCCGGCACGCCCCAGCGCTGCGCCGCGGCGGCCACCAGCATGGCCTTGGCGACGGCGCCGGCGGTGCGCATCTGCTCCCAGGAGTTGGCCATGGCGGTGCTGCCGCCAGTGCCCTGCATCGCCCCGAAGGCGAGGTTGTTGTAGCGCTTGGCGTCGGCCGGCGCGCCCTCGACGCGCACCTGGTTCCAGTCGGCGTCCAACTCCTCGGCGAGCAGGGTGGCCAGGCCAGTATAACTGCCCTGGCCCATCTCCAGATGCTTGGCCAGCACGGTCACCGTGCCGTCGAGGTCAATGCGCACGAAGGCGTTCGGCTCCAGCGGGCTACCTGCCGCCAGCGCCTCCATGCCGCGCAGCAGCGGCGCGAAGAAGATACCCAGAGCCAGGCCGCCGGCGCCCTTGAGCAGGCTGCGCCGGCTGAGATTGAGGATGCCGCGGGCGGCGCTATCGGGGGTTTCGATCTTGCCCATGTTCATGCGCCTCCTCAGGCCAGCTTGCCGGCAGCGTCGTGAATGGCGGCGCGAATCCGCACATAGGTGGCGCAGCGGCAGATATTGCCGCTCATGGCCGCGTCGATATCGGCGTCGCTCGGCGCCTTGTTGCCGCTGAGCAGCGCCGTGGCGGCCAGGATCTGCCCGGACTGGCAGTAGCCGCACTGCACCACGTCGAGCCGGCGCCAGGCGTCCTGCACCACCTTGCCCACGGCGTCTTCGCCGACCGCCTCGATGGTGCGGATGCGCTTGCCGGCCACCGCCGATACCGGGGTCACGCAGGAGCGGGTCGGCTGCCCCTCCACGTTCACCGTGCAGGCGCCGCACAGCGCCATGCCGCAGCCGTATTTGGTGCCGGTGAGATTGGCGACGTCGCGCAAGGCCCACAGCAGCGGCATGTCGTCGGCCACGTCGAGCTCATGGTCTTGGCCATTGAGGTTCAGGGTAATCATGGTTTGCCACCTTTTTCAGGCCGGTCTTGGATAGCCGGCAGCCAGGGCCGACAGGTCACGCTGGCCCGCGTGCGTCATGCGCAGCGGGGCAGAGCATCACTCTAGAGGGGCGCGCGGGCGCTGTCGTCGGCCCGCGCGCAGATCGGCAGAACCGGGCAATAAGTCCGCAGGATCGGGCAACCCTGGCGGGCCGGCCCGGCGAGCGCCGGGCGCAGCCAGGGTTCAGGCGGCGTTGCGCTGGGCGCCGGCCAGCAGGTAGCCGGCGGGGATCAGGTCGGGATAGTCGGCCAGTTCGCGCTGCAGCTGGCACTGCTCGGCGTAGGCCTCGATGGCCCGGCGATAGGCCATGCGGCGCTGGTCCTGGAGTTTGCGGCGGGTCTTGGCGTCAGGCTTGGCCTGCAGTGGCGCGTCATCGAAGATACGAGGCATCTCGGTTCTCCCGGAACGAGGACTGGAGCCCTCAGCATCCTCCGGGCAGATGACGCTTTGACGGCGCCCACATGAACAGCCGGTGAAACCGGCTGCGCTCAGTCCTCGACGTTGCGCAGCGACTTCGGCGACAGGCGCAGGCTGCGCAGACTGCGCTTGACGCTCTTGAGGTGGTTGACCAGGCTCGGCCCGCGCGCCATGGCCACGCCCATGGCCAGCACGTCGATCACCACCAGGTGGGCGATGCGCGAGGTCAGCGGGGTGTAGATCTCGGTGTCTTCCTGCACGTCGATGGCCAGGTTGACCGTGGCCAGGTCGGCCAGCGGGGTCTGGCTCGGGCACAGGGTGATCAGCGTGGCGCCGGACTCGCGCACCAGGTTGGCGGTGATCAACAGGTCCTTGGAACGTCCCGACTGGGAGATGCAGATGGCCACGTCGGATGGCTTGAGGGTCACCGCGCTCATCGCCTGCATATGCGGGTCGGAGTAGGCGGCGGCGGTCAGCAGCAGGCGGAAGAACTTGTGCTGGGCATCGGCGGCCACCGCGCCGGACGCGCCGAAACCGTAGAATTCCACGCGCTGCGCCTGGGCGCAGGCGGCGATCGCGCGCTGCAGCGCCTCGGGGTCGAGCTTCTCGCGCACCTCCATCAGGGTGTGCAGGGTGGTGTCGAAGATCTTCAGGCTGAAGTCGGCGACCGAGTCGTCCTCGTGGATGGCGAACTGGCCGAAGCTGGCGCCGGCGGCCAGGCTTTGCGCCAGCTTCAGCTTGAGGTCCTGGAAGCCGCTGCAGCCGATGGCGCGGCAGAAACGCACGATGGTCGGCTCGCTGATGCCGACGCTATGGGCCAGCTCGGCCATGGAGCTGTGCATCACCGAAGCGGGATCGAGCAGGACGTGGTCGGCCACCTTGAGCTCGGACTTGCGCAGCAGGTGGCGCGACTGGGCGATGTGTTGCAACAGATTCACGGATTCGGCTCTATGAAGAAAAGGGTCAAGCGCGGCGCTCGACCGGCCATGGCTCGGTTATGATCGGTGGCCGGCGGTTGTAGTGACCTTGTAGTTATACTACATGGCTCGTAGCCGCGCACAGGTTAAACCGAGTCGGAGTCCTCTCTTGAGCATCCCCTGCGACATGCTGGTTTTCGGCGGCACCGGCGATCTGGCCCTGCACAAGCTGCTGCCCGCGCTCTATCACCTGCACCGCGAAGGGCGTCTGCACGCCGGCATGCGCATCCTCGCCCTGGCCCGCAGCAGCCACAGCCGCGAGGCCTATCAGGCCCTGGCCGAGCGCCGCTGCCGGGCTCAGGTGGCACGCGCCGACTTCGATGCCGGCACCTGGGCCAGCTTCGCCGCGCGCCTCGACTACTTCGCCATGGACGCCGCGCAGAGCGCCGACTTCGGCCGCCTGAGCAAACGCCTGGGGCGCGACGACGAGCGCGTGCGGGTCTACTACCTGGCCACCGCGCCGGACCTGTTCGAGGACATCGCCGCGCACCTGGCCAACGCCGGCCTGGCCGGCCCCAAGGCGCGCATCGTGCTGGAAAAACCCATCGGCCACTCGCTGGACTCGGCACGGGCGATCAACGCCGCCATCGGCGCGGTGTTCGACGAGGCGCGGGTGTTTCGCATCGATCACTACCTGGGCAAGGAAACCGTGCAGAACCTGATGGCGCTGCGCTTCGCCAACGCCCTGTTCGAGCCGGTGTGGCGCGCCGGGCATATCGACCACGTGCAGATCAGCGTGTGCGAAACCCTCGGCGTGGAAAACCGCGGCGCCTACTACGACCATGCCGGCGCCATGCGTGACATGATCCAGAACCACCTGCTGCAACTGCTCTGCCTGGTGGCCATGGAGGCGCCGGTGCGCTTCGACGCCGAGGCGGTGCGCAACGAAAAGGTGAAGATTCTCGAGGCGCTCAAGCCGATCAGCGGCCTCGACGTGCAGGACAAGACCGTGCGCGGCCAGTACACCGCCGGCAAGATCGGCGGACACGACGTGCCAGCCTACTACTTCGAGAAGAACGTCGACAACGACAGCGACACCGAAACCTTCGTCGCCGTGCAGGTGGAAATCGACAACTGGCGCTGGGCCGGCGTGCCATTCTACCTGCGCACCGGCAAGCGCCTGGCGAAGAAAACCTCGGAAATCCTCATCCAGTTCAAGCCGGTGCCGCATCGCCTGTTCCACGAGGGCCAGGCCAACCAGCTGCTGATCCGCCTGCAGCCCGAGGAGCGCATCAGCCTGCAGCTGATGGCCAAGAACCCCGGTAAGGGCATGCACCTCAAACCCGTGGAACTGGACCTCAACCTGGCCGACGCCTTCAGCCAGCAGCGCCGCTGGGACGCCTACGAGCGCCTGCTGCTGGACGTGATCGAAGGCGACTCGACGCTATTCATGCGCCGCGACGAGGTGGAGGCCGCCTGGCAGTGGGTCGACCCGATCCTGCAGGGCTGGCATCAGCACTACCAGAGCCCGCGCCCCTACCCGGCCGGCAGCGACGGCCCGGAACAGCTGCAGCACCTGCTGGAGCGCCATGGCCGGCACTGGGCCGAGTGAGCGACCTGGCAGCTTCTTGCGCAGACCGCTGTGGATAACCCTCCGCAGGACCGGGCCCAGCCCAGCGACATCGGGCCCTGCAGCAGGCTGCGCAACAAGCTGCACAGCACTGCGCAACTTGTTGCGCAACCAGACGTGACGCAGCGCTCACAATGACCGAAAATCGCAACTCGGTCATATCAACTAATTGATTTTATTGAAATTAAATTACCTGGCACGCCGCTCGCTATAAGCCTGACTCCCGGATCGATCACGATCCATGACCCAGGCAAGGAGAGCACTCATGCCAACACCCGCGTATCTGTCCCTCGAAGGCACCAAACAAGGTCTGATCACCGCTGGCACCTTCACCGAGGACTCGGTCGGCAATATTTTCCAGGAAGGTCATGAAGACCAGATTCTGGTGCAAGCCTACAACCACCAGGTCATCATCCCGCGCGACCCGCAGTCCGGCCAACCGACCGGCCAGCGCGTGCACAAGCCGCTGATGATCACCAAGGTCTTCGACAAGTCCTCGCCGCTGATCTTCAACGCCCTGACCTCCGGCGAGCGTCTGAACAAGTGCCGTCTGGAGTGGTACCGCACCTCCTCCACCGGCACCCAGGAGCACTACTTCACCATCGAACTGGAAGACGCGGTGATCGTCGACGTGCAGTCGCGCATGCCGAACTGCCAGGACCCGAACATGGCGCACTTCACCCACCTGGAAGACGTCTACTTCACCTACCGCAAGATCGTCTGGACCCACGAAGTCTCCGGCACTTCCGGCTCCGACGACTGGCGTACCCCGATCTCCGCCTAAGGCGGGATCGCGTCCGCGTCACCGCAGCGGCCAGGCATCGTCCTGGCCGCTGCGTTTCGGCAGGCTGCCTGCCGAAAACCTCGACCGTTGCCAGCGCGCGGCGGCCGATTCGGTTACAACCTGGAGCGCGCCGCGCGCCCATCATGGAATGATCGAGAGGAACAACGAATGTTCGCCCAGGCCAACCAGACCCATTTCAGCCTCAGCATCGAAGGCGTCGAGCACGACCTGCAGGTGCTCGAGTTCAGCGGCCGCGAGGCGATCAGCCAGCCTTACGCCTTCGACGTGGAACTGATCGGCGAATGCCCCGACCTCGATCTGGAGAGCCTGCTGCATCAGCGCGCCTTCCTCGCCTTCGACCAGCACGGCGCCGGCATCCACGGCCTGATCCACCGCATCGCCCAGGGCGAATCCGGCAAGCGCATGACCCGCTACCGCCTGACCCTGGTGCCGCAACTGGCCTACCTGGCCCATCGCACCAACCAGCGCATCTTCCAGCACCTGACGGTGGAGCAGATCATCACTCAGGTGCTTGAGGAGCACGGCATCCAGGCCGATGCCTACCAGTTCCAGCTCGGCTCGCTCTACCCCGAGCGTGAATACTGCGTGCAGTACGACGAGAGCGACCTGCACTTCGTCCAGCGCCTGTGCGAGGAAGAAGGCATCCACTACCACTTCCAGCACAGCAGCGAAGGCCATGTACTGTGCTTCGGCGACGACCAGACCGTGTTCCCGCGCCTGGCACCGCTGGCCTACCAGCAGGACACCGGCCTGGTGGCCGACGACCCGGTGATCAAGCATTTCGGCGTGCGCGTGGAAACCCGCACCAGCCAGGTCACCCGCCGCGACTACGACTTCGAGAAACCGCGCCTGCAGCTGGAAACCAAGGCCGACGGCGATGCCCAACCCAAGCTGGAAGACTACGACTACCCAGGCCGCTATACCGACCGCGAACGCGGCAAGCACCTGGCCAAGCGCGCCTTGGAGCGCCACCGCCACGACTTCGAACTGGCCCAGGGCGACGGCGACTCGCCGACCCTGGTCAGCGGCCACTTCCTCGACCTGGAAGGCCATCCGCGCGAGGCGTGGAACCAGCTCTGGCTGCTCACCGAAGTGCTCCATGAAGGCAAGCAGCCTCAGGTGCTGGAGGAGTCGATCACCAGTGATTCAGCCCTGCGCCGAACAGCTCCCTCGCCCCTCCGGGGAGAGGGCCGGGGAGAGGGGGATAAGAGCGACGCCGACTTCCACCAAGGCTACCGCAACCGCTTCACCGCCACGCCCTGGAACGTGCCCTACCGCCCCCAGTTGGCTCATCCCAAACCGCGCATCCTCGGCAGCCAGAGCGCCGTGGTCACGGGACCTGCCGGCGAAGAAATCCACTGCGACCAATACGGCCGGGTCAAGGTGCAGTTCTTCTGGGATCGCGAAGGCCAGGCGGATGAGAAAACCAGCTGCTGGCTGCGCGTCAGCTCCAGCTGGGCCGGTGATCGCTACGGCGCCATCACCATCCCGCGCATCGGCATGGAAGTGCTGGTCACCTTCCTCGAAGGCGACCCCGACCAGCCGCTGATCACCGGCTGCCTGTACCACGCCGAACATGTGGTGCCCTACGACCTGCCAGCGAACAAGACCCGCAGCATATTCAAGACCCTGAGCAGCCCCGGCGGCGGTGGCTACAACGAACTGCGCATCGAGGATCGCAAGGGCGCCGAGCAGATCTATCTTCACGCCCAGCGCGACTGGGACGAGAACATCGAGCACGACCAGAAGATCCGCGTCGGCAACGAACGCCACGACACGGTCGAGGCCAACGCCTACAGCCACTTCAAGGCCGAAGAACACCGCACCACCCACGCCGACCGCAAGGTCGAGATCAAGGCCAACGACCACCTCACCGTCGGCGACAGCCAGCACATCAAGCTGGGCAACGGCCAATTTATCCAGGCCGGCAGCGAGATCCACCTCTCCAGCGGCCTCAAGGTGGTGCTCGAAGCCGGCAGCGAACTGACCCTCAAGGGCGGCGGCAGCTTTATCAAACTCGACGGCGGCGGCATCACCCTGGTCGGCCCGGTGATCAAGCTCAACTCCGGCGGCGCGCCGGGCAGCGGCTCGGGGGCGGCGCCGATACTGCCGGGGGCGGCGAAGCCGGCGGATGCGGATGAAGCCGGCATGGTCACCAGCAACTACCGCGACCAGGCCCTAGCCGGACACCTGCTGCCTGCCTCTGGTTGCGTGTTCGACGCCAGCGGGAAATGCATGATCCACAATCACGGATGAGCGACATGGCGAACCCGATCCCCTCCCCGTTCGAGCAGGCACCGGATACACACCTTCGCTGCGTGATCCTCGAAGCTACCGCCGACCCGGATATGCCAAGGTGGCTTTATCAGCTAGCGCCAGAGGGCACGCCACAATGGGCGCCGCTTTTTCTGGATACGCCCTATCGGGCCCTGAGCGAGCAGGGCCCAGCGCTGGTGATCAGCTCGACAGACGATCCGTGGAGCGAGTACGCCCACGCCCTGCTGGCCCAAAGCGACGCGGGCTGCCTGCTCTATCTGGATGACCTGCAACACTGGAATGCCGCGGTTACACATTGCCAAAGCCTGCTTTGCGTCCGCACGGAAGAGCGCCCCGACCAGTTGATGCGCTTCTTCGAACCACGCTGGATCGAGCCGCTTCTGGAAACCCTGAGCGCTGGAGAGCGGCAGGCATTCTTTGGCCCGTTTTCCGGGTTGGCCTGGCGCAACGAACTGGGCTGGCGCTACGCCTCTCGCCCACAGCCGTGGGACGGCAGGCTGCAACAGCCCGGCTGGCTATGGTTGGGTCAACAACGACAGCGAGAGATGGAGAAGGCGCGACTACGGCTGATCGCCGCACAGATGGCCGATGATTACGCCGCGGTGATCGAAGCCTCGCCTCCCGAAGACTTCGTGCAACAACAGTTGCTTGCTGCCTACGACATCGGCATTACCCAGAAAGCCCAATACGAACGCTGGCTGCGACTGACCCTGAGCCATGGCACGGGATTCTGGAAATCAGAGCCTGCACGAACAGTCCTGGCGCGCCAGGATCTGACGACAGGCGCAAAACTGGATGAACTGGAAAGCCTTTCGGGCTAGGGACAAGGACATGTCGAGCGGCAAGACTTACATCGTGCAACGCGGCGATACCCTCAGCGGCGTCGCCCAACAACACGCCACCACAACGGCTGAGCTGCAGCGAATCAATCCGATCATTCGCGACCCGAACATCATTCAGCCCGGCTGGAAGCTCAAACTCCCCGCCCAGGCTGCGGCCAATGAAACGCCCGCAGCGGCGCCCTCCGCTGGCGGGGCAAGACAGTTACCCCCTGCCCAGCACGCCAACGACCCCAGCAGCGCGCAGGCGCAGTGTGCCAGCCAATGCAACGACGAGTTGGTCGATGTGGTGCATATCACAGGCGACACCCACTACTACGTGCTGACCGAACCACAAGCCCAGGCACTGAAGCGCGAAATCCAGCGTGTACAGGCATTGATGGACGAATTGCAGCAGAAGCTGGCCCAGGCCAAAGAACGCATCGAATGCCTGAAGGAACGCACCCAGGGCAACGCATGCGACTGCAGCCGCTGCATCAAACAGGCCTGGAACGAAAAAGCCGAACAGGCCGGCCTTCTACTGCTGTCCCCTCCTCCGCAGGAGAACGAAATCCCCCTGCTGACCTCCGCGGAAGACATCCAGGGCCAGCTGCGCACTCTGCAGGATGCGCGCAACTGGTACGCATCCTATACCCCCTGGTTCAACTCTTCTCACGCCACCGGCAACCTGATGGAAAGCAACTGGCGAGCACTGCGGCAGAAGAAGCTGGCCGAGCTGGATGCAGAGATCGTCACTCTACGTGGACGGCTATCGAGCAAGCCGGATGACAGCAGCACCCTGGGCAGCGGCACCCGCCCGGATCTGGCTCACGGACGTGGCCGCAGCGGCGAAAGAGAACGAGGTACAAGACGCCGAAGTGGTGTCACCGTCGTCGAAGTCGTGCTGTTCAGCCAACCGGACCGACGCTATTACATCAGCACCCGCTACCACGAGCAGTTGGACTGGAAACTCAAGGTGCGCAGCACCGTACTGGCAGGCAAACCCTTCGGCAGTCAATTGGCCAAGGATTTGCTCGACGATATCCGCAAGGGAATTGGCGAAGGCCGCAAAGCCAGCCCAATCGGCGCATTGGAAGCCAAGCTGGTCGGCTGGACGAGCAAGGAAGACAACCTGCTCAACGCCCTGCACAAAGAGACCAACTGGACCAGCAACCCGGATGACTCCGCCCCCTACGCCGTCTCATCGGAAGCCCATGCCCTGCGCTTTGCTGCCAGCGCCAGTGCCGGCGTGAACAACTGGAATCCAGCCCAGGGCAATATCGAAGTCGGCGCCAAGGGCAGTGCCGCGTTCTCGCTGGCGGAAGGTTCGGTTTCGCTTACCAGCTTCTTCCCCTCCCAAGGCGGCTACCCACTGCGCCTGCGCTACCGCAACGCGGAAGGGCGCGAGGTCGATTGCCCGCTGGGCGTCATACGTCTGCAAGGAAAAGTGGAGCTGTCCTGTTTCGTCGGTGCCCATGCCCAGGCATCGGCGGGCGTGAGCGTGCGCTACAAGCCCGGCGACGAAGGCGCGGGGGGCGCCACGGCATTGCTGGGCTCACCGCATATCGAGCCGAGCCGTGGCGGCAATATAGGGCTGAAAGGCGACGCCTTCGCTGGCGCTCAGGCAGGCGGCGCATTGAGCGGTGCGCTGCAGTGGGTCGACCCTTCCGAACAGGGACGCGGCGCCATTGTCAGCGGTCAGTCCAACGCTGGTAGCAGATGGAACAGCCTGGCCGAAATCAAGGCCGAGGCCAGCGCGGCCTTCGGTGCCGGTATTGGTGGCGAGTTCGGTATCACCATCGCCAGCGACCGACTCGCCGTGAACTGCAAAGGCCGCCTGGTGTTCGGTCCCGGGGCCAGCGGTGGCTTCTCGACCGTGGTGGATCTGGAGAAAACCTACGCACTGCTGAAGCTGGTGTGTGAAGCACTGGCTGATGTGGATTATCGATATCTGCTGGGGGTTTCTCAGGAGGCTTTTAACTATATGGCTTGGGGTTTGTATCAAGTGGCAAGCGCACCTGGTACTGCTGCAATCCAGGCGTTTGAAAATGGTGCTCAAAAAATGTCCATTTGGTGGAGGAGGCGTAGCGCCTCCATGGTCGAGGCAGAAAACCTAGCCCGCTATCTTCTGACTAATCGCGCCGTACTGATAAATGGCAAGCGCTTACCTCTAGATAAACTTCCACCGCAAACCGTCGGCCCAATGCTGTATGTGCTTAGTGAAAGCTATGTGGAAAGCTTTCAGGAATACCAAGAAAAAGCGATCGTCCTGCTACTCAGCCACCTTTATCGCCGCTGGCGTCAATTCATAGAGGCAATGGAACATTGTTCACCGAATGGCGCCAAGGTCAATGCAATGGAAAGCCTCAATCGTCTTAACCGTCTGCTCGATGGACGGCAGCAGCAGGAGTTCAATCAATTTATCGAGCAACTGGCCGTACGCGGTCTACCGGGCTCAATGGACTCCAGCCCGACTGTGATGCTGGCTTGGACACCCACAGACGCATGGCGCAAGCGCGACATTCTGATCGCGGCAAGATCCAGTGGGCAGTTCGACGGGCTAGCCTAAAAAGCAAGGGCTCCCAATAGGGAGCCCTTGTCTCTTAAAGTTCATGGTCGAGCTGAATAGCGCAGCGGAAACTGGTTCCTGGATAATATCCGTCCTGCTCTGGCTTATCTGCCCAGCGTCGAACTGTATTCGCAGACTGCCAACCTGACTCAAAATAGTTTGACCCTCGACGAATCTTCTGGGCGCCTGTAGTTGGCCCTTGTGGATTATCAGCAGGCGAATTTCTGTAGTAATCAGGGTCATACCAGTCATTGACCCAGTCGGTGGCGTTACCAGCCATATCATATAGGCCCAGTGGATTCGGAGCGAACTGTCCAACGGGATGTATGTCGGTGTCTTCATCACGAGGAATATTACGCCCATAGTCCAGGCTTCCCGTATCCGTAGGGAATTGTACGTACTGTCCACGATTACGGGCGGCATATTCCCACTGTGCCTCAGTCGGCAAGCCAACTGGATAGCCACTGAGCTGCCCTAACCACAGACAATAGTCTTTGGCCTCTTGCCATTCTTTGGGTGGAGCAGGCTTGTTCGGGTCAAATTCGCCAGCTAAATCTTTCCTATCTCGATACTCCACATCGAACAAAGGTAGTCCCTGGCTGGTACGGAATAAATCGAAATCTCCCAGCCGAGTTTGGTAACTCGCCAGGTAGTAACTACTCAAACGCACCTGATGCAGATAGTCATCGTGGAACTTGGGGGTAATCGGACACAGCTCATCCGGCTCGTAGCCATAGGGCCAGGTGCCCATATTGGTCTGGTCGAAATCGCAGGGCGCGCCGAAGTCGCCCATCTCGAACTCGCCCCCTTCGATAAACACCATCTCATCCAGCGAGCGCACCACTGTAGTGAGCATCTGGCTGCGCAGCTCGGCGGATAACTTGGCGTACTGCGAGTCGATTCGCTCGGCGATGGCCGCAACCTTCTCCGGGCTGAGCTTTTCGCTTTTCGGCAGGGGCTGCGACTGCGCCTGGCAACCCACCACCAGCAGCGGCGCGATAAGAGGAAGTATCAGTCGACGATACATGGCAACATCCTTGTCAATCAGATCGGCGGCTTAGCCTAACAGGCCAGCCAGGGAAATAGTCTTTATCGGCAGGGCTCAGACAATACCTACCGCCAGGCGGGCAACGCCAGGTTCACGCCCGTGCTCTGTGCGCCCTGTCATACGAAGCATGGATTTGTCTCTGAGGCCCTATTCGTGACCTGGTTCTAGAGGCCCCGTCGCGACCAACTCGCATGCATGAAAACCACCGTCAGCACCAGTAAACCCAACACCCCCGCCCCGATGAACAACCCCTCATACCCCAACGCCTTTGCCAGCACCCCGCTGCTGGCCCCGACGAAGCCGGACAGCAGCAACTGCGCCGAGGCCTGCAGGGTGAAATCGGCGCCTTCGTGTTCGGGGCGGCACATGCGCATCATGGCGGCGAACAGGGCGACGGTGGACATGCCGTCGGCCACCTGCTCGAACAGGGTCACGGCGTAGACCAGTCCGACATTGCCGTCCTGCCCCACCAGCAGTGCCAGGGCGGCGATGCCGAGAGCCTGCAGGGCGCCGAACAGGATCAGCGCGCGCAGCACGCCGATGCGGGCGTAGAGCAGGCCGCCGAGCAGGGCGCCGGCGATGCCGGCCAGGCTGCTGATCAGGGTCAGTTGGCCGAGCGCCGCGGTGCTCCAGCCCTGGTCCACCAGCATCGGCTTGATCATCGGCGAGCCGAGCGAGTCGCCCAGCTTGAAGGTCAGCACCACCGCCAGCCACAGCAGCATGCCGGGTTGCGCCAGCAGGCCGCGGTAGTGCTCGAGCAACAGACGCGGGCCCAGTGCGCTTTCCGCCAATGCCGGCTGGAAGGGCAACACCCGGCGCTCGGGGAACAGCCAGATCGGCACGGTCATCAGCAGAATCAGCCCGGCCAGCAGACCAACGGCAAGGTTCCAGCCCAGCGGGTCGATCACCAGCAGCAGGCCGCTGCCACTGACGATCATGCCGACCTTGTAGCCGCCCACCTGCAGGCTGTTGCCCAGGCCGCGCCAGCGCTCGGGCAGCAGGCGCACGGTAAGGCCGTCGGTGGCGATGTCCTGGGTGGAAGCCAGCAGATTGATCGTCAGCAGCAGGCCCAGCAGCAGCCACAGGCCTGAACCGAACAGGGTCTGCGGCGCCAACGCGGCTAACGCAGCCACGCAGAGGATCACGCCTGCCTGCAGCGGCAGAATCCAGCCGCGGTGATGGCCCAGACGCGAGGAGGCCAGGCGGTCGATCCAGGGTGCCCAGAACACCTTGAGCAGCCAGGGCAGCGCCAGCAGTTTTAGCAGGCCGATCAGCGCCAGGTCGACGCCGTGCTGGCGCAGCAGCACCGGCAGCGAGTGGGCGATCAGCCCGGAAGGCAGGCCCTGCGCGCAATAGAGCGAGGCCAGCAGCACCAGCGTGGCGTTGGACGGGCGAGGTGCGGATGGCGACATGGCGGGCGCTCGCGGCAAAAGCGCAAGCCTAGTGGTTAGCGACTGCGAGCGGCAACGTACGGGTGGTTACAGTTCGTAGCTCGGCTGGTCGCGGCTAAAGCCCTCCCACGCGTACCGCCGCGAGAAGGCGCTACGAATGATGAGGACCTCACCCGGAAGCAGAGCGAGACTCGTGTTACAGGCTACCCAGACACTCCGTCAGGCCATTGGCCAGGTTTTCCAGGAGTTGCTCGTAGCCCGTGGCGCTCACCGGCAGCTCGCCGCCGAGCGCATCCAGCTCGGCCAGTTGCACCGGCAGGCCGGCGGTGAGGGTTTCCGCCAGGCGC
>NZ_AVOF01000772.1:0-719 GCF_000465935.2 Pseudomonas sp. EGD-AK9 | reverse complement strand
AAGCCTTGAGCCAAGCAACTGATCTCTGAGTCAAATGGATACACATCAATATTGTCGACCATCGAATCAGCCGCTGCTGCACTGCTGAATGTTCCGCTGATCCCGCTGGAAAGATGGATACTGATAACCGCATCATAAGACTTGCCAAGCTCTTCATATAGCGCAACCAACTCGCCGATTGGCGGCTGAGAAGTCGTCGGGAGCTCATTATGTTTTTTCACTTCTTCGTAAAAGCTTTTCCAGTCCAACTCAATTTCTTCACGGTAAGTCTCCTCCCCAAAAACAACCTGGAGAGGGATCATATGTATCTGATGTTGTTCACGCATTTCTTTCGGAATATATGCCGTGCTGTCTGTTACGACTGCAATATTCATAGCTTCGATACCTGCCTTATTGCTTTATAACTATATTGTAAGGGAAACGGCAGCCTAAAAAAAGACCTGCCTAGAAAAAGGCAAGTCTCCTATTATACTATCTCATTTCTACCCAGCCATTTTTAATGGCGACCACAACGGCTTGCGTCCGGTCGTTTACATTCATTTTTTGTAAAATATTGCTGACATGGTTTTTAACGGTTTTCTCACTGATAAACAATGATTCACCAATTCCGCGGTTGCTTTTTCCGTCTGCAAGCATCTGCAGAACTTCACATTCCCGCCTAGTTAAAATATGTAATGGTCTGCGGATTTCAGGGTAAACCTCATGTTGAGGGTGTGCAG
>NZ_AVOF01000771.1:0-720 GCF_000465935.2 Pseudomonas sp. EGD-AK9 | reverse complement strand
CGGGGCGATCGGGCGGACGCCGAGTTCGGCCCATTCGGCCAGGCTGCGGCGCTGCTCCGGGTCGGCCAGGGCGTAGTCGAAGCCGGCCGGCAGGCGCACCTCGAAGCCCCAGGGCTGACCACGCTGCCAGCCCGAGGCCTGCAGGTAGTGGGCGGCGGAGGCCAGGGCGTCGCTCGAGGAATTCCACAGATCGCGCTTGCCGTCGCCGTCGAAGTCCACCGCGTGCTGGTTGTAGGTGGTCGGCATGAACTGGGTCTGGCCCATGGCGCCGGCCCAGGAGCCGATCATGCGCTCGCCGGCGATGTCGCCGTGCTGCAGGATCTGCAGGGCGGCCAGCAGCTGGCTGCGCCAGAAGCCCTGGCGGCGTCCCTCGAAGGCCAGGGTGGCGAGGGAGCGGATCACGCTGTGGCTGCCGATATTGCTGCCGAAGTTGCTCTCCAGGCCCCAGATCGCCACCAGCACCTGGGCCTCGACGCCATATTGCCGCTCGATGCGTTGCAGCACGGCGTTGTGCTGGGCCAGCAGCACGCGGCCGCGGCCGATGCGGCTGGCGGACACCGCGCCGTCGAGGTATTCCCACACCGGGCGGGTGAATTCCGGCTGGCTGCTGTCGGCCTTGAGCACAGCCGGGTCGGGGCTGATGGCGGCGAATACGCGGTCGAACAGGGCGGCGTCGATGCCGGCGGCCAGCGCTTCGTCGCGCAGGGCCTGGCGCCATTC
>NZ_AVOF01000770.1:0-721 GCF_000465935.2 Pseudomonas sp. EGD-AK9 | reverse complement strand
GTCAGTTTTACAAGATGGTCTGGCGTCCAACTTCTTATTCCACCATTACAAGAGCTTAATAAGCGTAATGTGCCAGTACGTATTATCACATCAACATATATGGGAATTACTGAACCTAAAGCCCTAAACAGCTCATGAAATTTCAAAATGTCGACTTGAGAATTGTAAATGATTACAGTCAATCGTTTCATACAAAAGCTTACTTATTTGAACGTCTTTCAGGGCAACATAGTGTCATTATTGGATCATCAAATCTCTCGCAATCCGCTCTGACCACTGGGTATGAGCTAAATGCAAGAATACCAGATACAAAATATCTTCCAATTTTTCAACAAACAAAAGATGTCTTTAATAAAGTATGGGTCGAAAAAACACAACCGGTCGATGACCAGTTCTTAAAAGCTTATGAAGAATTTCAAGCAGCTAATCACAAAATGAGCGCGTCTCTCGTCTCTCAAAACTCTCTTTACCAAACAAAAATACAACCTAATGCCATGCAAGAAATAGCGCTTAAAAACCTCAAGAAAACGAGAGAACAAGGTGAGGAAAGGGCTGTTATTATCGCTGCAACTGGTACAGGGAAAACATATCTTGCAGCATTTGATTTTTCCGAATATCAACCAAAAAAATATCTTTTTATTGCTCATCGTGAGGAGTTACTAACTAAAGCCATTGAAACATTTGAAAAAGTCACAAATGACCATGATAACTTTGGATTGTT
>NZ_AVOF01000769.1:0-724 GCF_000465935.2 Pseudomonas sp. EGD-AK9 | reverse complement strand
GCGGGTACGTTCATCTTCACTCATTAAACGATACAGATCACCGGCTTGAGTGTAGTGATCGTTGTGATCGTAGCTTACGCTGTCAGCGATACCTTGTACCGGATATGCTGCTTGCTTATCTTCAGGTGACTCTTTCGGACCGCCGAAGCTGTTAGGCTCGTAATACACAGATCCGCCGCCGTTATCATCAAAACGCATTTGCCCATCACGCTGATAATTGTTTACTTTGTTGCGTGCGCGGTTGATTGGCAGCGCTTGATGGTTTGCACCGACACGGTAGCGGTGTGCATCATGATAAGCAAAAAGTCGGCCTTGAAGCATTTTATCCGGTGAAACATCAATACCAGGCACGAGGGTTCCAGGTGAAAATGTCGCTTGTTCTACCTCTGCAAAGTAGTTTTCCGGATTTCTGTCTAGAACCATGCGTCCGACCTCGATTAACGGGTAGTCTTTTTGAGACCAAACTTTTGTGACATCAAACGGATCGAAACGATACGTGTTTGCATCTTCTAAAGGCATGATTTGCACATATAGTTTCCATGCAGGATAATCACCGTTTTCGATTGCGTTAAAAAGGTCTTCTGTATGGTAATCAGGGTTTTCACCGGCAATTTTTGCTGCCGTATTGACATCAAGGTTTTTCACGCCTTGTTCTGTTTTAAAGTGATATTTAATCCATACGCCTTCGCCTTCGGCATTTGTCCATTTGCAAAAGAACGTTACT
>NZ_AVOF01000768.1:0-733 GCF_000465935.2 Pseudomonas sp. EGD-AK9 | reverse complement strand
CGGCATCCTCACCAACGCCGAGGCGCGGCTGCTGATCACGGTGAGCGAGGCGCGCCTGCTGGCCCGCCTGCTGCGCCCGCAGGTGCCGAGCCTGCGGCGTATCGCCAGCGTCGCCGAACTGGCCGGCGAGGGCGGTGGCTGCGTCACGCCGGCCAGGGGCGCGCAGGACCTCGCCTTCCTGCAGTACACCTCGGGCAGCACCGGCCAGCCCAAGGGGGTGATGGTCAGCCACGCCAACCTGCTGGCCAACCTGCGCGCCATGGGCCAGGCCCTGCAGGTGGGGCCGCAGGATGTGTTCGTCAGCTGGCTGCCGATGTATCACGACATGGGCCTGATCGGCGCCTGGCTGGGCAGCCTGTACCACGGCGTGCGCCTGGCGCTGATGTCGCCGCTGGCCTTCCTCGCCCGCCCGGCGCGCTGGCTGTGGACCATCCATCGCTTGCGCGGCACGTTGTCGGCGGCGCCCAACTTCGCCTACGAACTGTGCCTGAGCAAGTTGCCCGAGGCGGAGCTGGAGGGCCTCGACCTGAGCTGCTGGCGTCTGGCCTGCAACGGCGCCGAGCCGGTCAACCCGGATACCCTGCGGCGCTTCGCCGAGCGTTTTGCCCGCTACGGCCTGGCCCCGGCCGCGCAGACCCCGGTCTATGGCCTGGCCGAGGCGACCCTGGGCGTGGCCTTTCCGCCGCTGGGCCGCGGGCTGCTGGTCGACCGGGTGCAGCGCGAGGCGTTCCAG
>NZ_AVOF01000767.1:0-734 GCF_000465935.2 Pseudomonas sp. EGD-AK9 | reverse complement strand
GGGCGGAGCCGTTTTTCCGCCCCGTTTTTTATGATAGAGAGCGTTTTGAAGAAAAGGGCCCTGTTGAAATAAACAGAATCAGGATTGGCGAAGCCGTGAAGCGCATCGAATTGATAAATCTCAAGATGGGTATGCTGTTTTTCCCGCAGTTTTTTGATAAGAAGCGCTACGTCAAACGACGGCTCATAATTAGGGAAAAACAATAGGACCGGGCAGGCTGGCACGTGATGAAGAGAGTCGCGTATCCGGGAACCGTAATAACAAACCGATCCGCTCACCTCAGGCATACTGCTGCATTTCCATGCGATAGTAGCCCCCACGCTGAATCCAATCACAAAGATGTGCCGTCCGGCGTTTTGTCTGATCAAATTCTGGATGATGGTTTCTCCCGTTTTCAGCCGTTCGTGTTTTGTAAATTGTTCGTATGCCGTTTTTTCTTCTTGCAGTGTGTAGACTTCATCCTCGCCGAGCAGGTTGGGCGTCAACACATCATATCCAGCCATTTTGATCAGCCGGCCCATCTTTTTCATATGGCTGTTTACACCGTATATTTCGTGTACGAGAATGACAAGCGGTTTTGGGGATATAACGGCCTCCTTTTGTGTTTTTTCCATTATATCCTATCGTTTCACTTTAGGCTGAGATATAATGGTCAAAAAAAGGAGATATAAAATGAACTCATTATCTTTGCCTCACCGCTATCCATTTTTGTTTATTGATGGCGTGACGGATAG
>NZ_AVOF01000766.1:0-734 GCF_000465935.2 Pseudomonas sp. EGD-AK9 | reverse complement strand
AAATGATGGAATTGTTGCTGAATTAAAAAAACAGACAACAGAAAAAAGAGATTTTATCAAAAATATCCGTGAGAGTATTGAAAAGCTGTTTGAAAAAGAAGAAATGATTTCTCAGTTATTTGATTTTCAGCCTTAGGAGGAATATGAAGAGTGACTTCCTTATTTATAGAAAGTGAAACAGAAATTGTATCAACGACCTATATGTTTCTTACCCAAGATGAAATGAAGGGGAAAGCGGGCACCCTCAATCAACCGATCAACGACTTTCTCAGCCTGACAAAGAAATTTGAGTCTTCATTAAAAGAGGAAATCAAAGGGCAAAAAGGGTTGATTGTAAAAAAAATAAAAAAAGAGCTTGAGTCTAATAGCGAAAAACGAAAAGCCGCCCTTGAGATGATAAAAGAAGAACATACTGCAAAAGTTGATCGATACAAAATGATAATAGAAGACCTGCGACAGCAGGATGTAACATTGACCTACAGAAAAAAGAAGCCAGTGAAAGATGTCTAACATAAAAAATCTCCTATTCAAACAATGAGTGGGAGATCTTTTATTTTGATCACGGTAAAAATATACTGAAAAAGTCTCTCGCCATTGATATGATTGAGAAAGAGTAAAAATCATCCTTTTGCTATGACTTTTCACCTTTCTGAACGCTGAAACAGGAGGAAAATATATGTCAAACCAGAAACAAAAATCTAAAAGTAAATTGAAACCCTTTTTTGCCTTAGTAA
>NZ_AVOF01000765.1:0-735 GCF_000465935.2 Pseudomonas sp. EGD-AK9 | reverse complement strand
ACCGGGTCCTGTTCCATAATATTTTCTCCGTCGATAAAAATCCTTCCAGACGATGGTTCTATCAGTCTGTTGATCATCTTCATCGTTGTCGTTTTTCCGCAGCCGCTCTGGCCGATAAAACAGATAAATTCACCTTTGGCAATCTCTAAATCAATGCTGTTCACAGCTTTTTTGCCGCCTTTATATACTTTTGACACTTGTTCCAATTTCAGCAATCCGTGCACCTCCGCAGGTTTCCTTTAAATTTTCTGAAAAGTATAATCCTTATTATAGTTTGAACTTTGTAAAATAAAAAGTTTACAATGTGTTGAAATTATATGTTATTTATAGATTATTTATTGTTATGACCGAGACGGAAAGGGTGTTCTTACAATTACGCCGGATACCTCCCACTTCCTCAGCATTCAGCTATTTTCAACACCAGGAAGAAATATGATATATTGACACCATCAATTGCCATTTGAAGGGATGATCAGCTGTGAAAAAAACCGCTCTCGACATCATTGAACATGCTGAAGAGCATCTCATTGAGAAGATTGCCGAAAATATGCATACGTTTGGAATGCCTTCAACTGTCGGACGTGTGCTCGGAATTATTTATATGAATCGAAAACCAATGACCTTAAGCGAGCTCTCTGAGGCAACGGGCATGAGCAAAACACGGATGAGCCAGGTTGTCCGGGAAATGATCGATGCCAATATCGCCGAAAAGGTGTTTGAAAAAGGCGTACGAAA
>NZ_AVOF01000764.1:0-738 GCF_000465935.2 Pseudomonas sp. EGD-AK9 | reverse complement strand
GAGCCCCTTTTCCCTTCGCCGTATGAGCCTGCTGCTCGGCCTCAGCCTGCTGGCCGGCATCGCCCGGGCCGAGTCCTGGCCGCAGCCGGACTGGCAAACCACCCCCCACAGCGACAGCCCGGCGCTGGCCGCGCTGGAGGCCTACGCCTTCCCGCCACGCGACGACGCCACGCGCCTGGGCGTGCGCAGCGATGCGCTGCTGGTGGTACGTGACGGCCGGATCGTCTACGAACGCTACGCCGCGCCGACCCGCGCCGACACCGCGCACCTGACCTGGTCGATGGCCAAGAGCCTGCTCGCCACCACCCTCGGCGTGGCCTACGGCGGGGGCCGCTTTAAGCTGGACGCGCCGGTGGCCAAGTACTACCCGGCGATGGCCGAGCACCCGCAGGTCAAGGTCGGTCACCTGCTCAACTGGGCCTCGGGCCTGGCCTGGCAGGAGGACTACGAGTACGCGCCGCTGAAGTCCTCGGTGATCGCCATGCTCTACACCCGCGGTCGCGACGACATGGCCGGCTTCGCCGCGGCGCATGCCGCCGATGCCGCGCCGGGGGTGCGCTTTCGCTACTCCAGCGGCGACAGCAACCTGCTGGCCGCCGCGCTCAAGGGCATGGTCGGCGCCGAGGCCTACCCCGACTACCCCTGGACCGCGCTGTTCGAGCCGCTGGGCATCGCCAGCGCGACCTGGGAGCGCGACGGCGCCGGCACCTTCGTCGCCTCCTCCTACGCCTACATGAG
>NZ_AVOF01000763.1:0-740 GCF_000465935.2 Pseudomonas sp. EGD-AK9 | reverse complement strand
ATTAATCTTAACACCAACACGCGAAGACGGTATGGCTTGACTCAACGGCTTCCCTCCTTCTCTATGAGATATGTCATATTCTATCAATCCCAAATTTTGAAAACAATACGAAAGGAAGAAATTGTTTTTTCATCCTGTCAATTTGTTTTTTTCGTAAAAAAAACCCTTTACGCAAGGGTCCATTCTTATTTCATATACGCATTCACTAGCTCGTAACAGCGCTGATTCTTCGTTTTACTTGTTCTATAAAAGCAAACACATCTTCAGCAGGCATCAGGTTTTCCAGCAATTGAATGACATTCTCTTTCCCCACAATTAACTCCTGATCTTTTAACATCACAGGCGTTTCCTTAAACACATGCCAAGGATAAAATAACCTGAGAAAAGGATCTGAAAAATAAATCCCTTTGTCCGTTAATGTGATGCCATCTGTTTGCTTCACGGGAAAAGTACTCCAGAAGGAGATCATCTCTTGATCCTTAGGAATGTGCAGCCGTTTTCTCAATCGCACCTCTCTCTTTTCAGAAATCTCGTTACCGACAAGTAGCCCATTGGTCAAACCGAACATCTTGTCATGGCTGTTCTGAAACAAAGTACTGATTTCCTTCAATTCACTGGCAGAAACAGATACATGATCTCTCCAGGCTTCTGTAAGCAAATCCGAGCCATTTTCACTGAGAAATTGCTGAATCATCCTCAACAGCTCTGCCAACAGATCCGCAGGATATGAACTGAAGCCG
>NZ_AVOF01000762.1:0-15160 GCF_000465935.2 Pseudomonas sp. EGD-AK9 | reverse complement strand
TCCCGGTCCACCGCGCTGGCGGCCAGACGCCGGGCCAGGCGCTCGACCTTGGCCGTGCGACTGCCGAAATCCACGGGGAACAGGTGCGCGGCGAACAGTGGCTCGTCGCGCAGGCTGGGATGCAGGCGGGCCTGGGCGCTCATTTGGGGCTCCAGATGCTCACGTCGCGGGCATCCACCGACTTGGGCAGCAGGCTGGCATTGAAGAAGGCATCGGCGATCTTCTGCTGCTCGGCGAGGCTGCCCGGCTGCACCAGGCGCACTCGGTAGCTGCGCTTGGCGTTGGCCTGTTCGACGATGGCCGGGTCGAGGTTGCCCCACAGCGGGCCGAGGATTTCAGCCGCCTGGCGCGGGTTGGCGCGCAGCCAGTCGCCGCTCTTCACCAGCTCGGCGAACACGGTCTGCAGCACCTGCGGGTGGCGCTTGGCGAAGGTGGCGCTGGTCAGGTAATAGCGCTGGTAGTCGGCCAGGCCCTGGCCGTCGGCGAGGATGCGCGTCGGCAGCTGCTGCTGGGCGCCACTGAGGAAGGGCTCCCAGGTGACCCAGGCGTCCACCTTGCGGTTCTCGAAGGCGGCGCGGCCGTCGGCCGGGGTCAGGTAGGCCGGTTCGATATCGCCGAATTTCAGCCCGGCATGGGCCAGCGCGGCGATCAGCAGGTAATGCACGCCGGCCGCCTTGGTCACGGCGACCTTCTTGCCCTTGAGGTCGGCCAGGGTTTTGATCGGCGAGTCCTCGCGCACGATGATCGCCTGCGCGCGGGGCGAGGGCGCTTCCTGGGCGAAGTAGGCGAGGTCGGCGCCGGCGGCCTGGGCAAATACCGGCACGGTGTCGGCGACATCGGCGGACAGGTCGATATTGCCGACGTTGAGCGCCTCCAGCAGCGGCTGGCCGTTGGGGAATTCGTGCCAGCTGATGGCAATGTCCTGATCGGCCAGCGCCTTTTCCAGGGTGCCCTGGCTCTTCAGCAGGCTGATCAGCGTGGAGGATTTCTGGTAGCCGATGCGCAGTTGCTCGGCGGCATCGGCCAGTGGCGCGGCAAGCAGGCCGATGGCCAGGGAGGCGGCGATCAGTGTGCTGCGTTTGGAATGGGTGTTGGACATGGCGGCTCTCGCTACGAACACGTGCCGGCCAGGTGCAGCGGCGGATCACGCGTACTTCAGTTTTAGGGAAAGAAGTCCGGTGATCCGGTGAGGAGAAGCTAGACGATCTAAAAAACCATCAATAAATAATTTTTAGGAATTAGCTTAGGAGCAGCGCGCAGGCCGGGCGGGACGCCAGCCGCTGGTAGTGCAGCCAGCAGTCCGCCTTTTGCTTGCTGCAGGTTGCTCCCCGATGCCGCGAAGCGTTCACGGCGTACTGCTATGCGAACGGATCGCCACCCGGTACGCCCTACGACCCCGCATCTCGTGAACTTATATGCATTTTTGGAATTACAAAGTAAAAAATAATTCTTTTTAGGGATTAACAATCGTCTCGTAGATTAGCCACCAGCCGACAGCGGACCACCGCATCGGGCCCGAATCAGGGGCTCTAATGCCAACCCGCCGAGGCCTGCGCCAAGTACGCTGTCCTGCCGAGCCCCTGTGCAGTGCCAAACCCATAACAGCACACACAGCACCTGGAGCATCGAGCATGAACAAGTCCAACCTGGCGCTGGCCGTCGCCCTGGCCGCTCTGGCCAGCGAAGCGACCGCCGCAGGTTTCATCGAAGACAGCAAGGCCAGCATCGGCCTGCGCAATTTCTATTACGACCTCAACACCAAGAACACCGCCAACAACAACGGCGAGGCCAGCGAGTGGGGCCAGGGCTTTATCTTCAACTACAGCTCGGGCTTCACCGAGGGCACCCTCGGCTTCGGCCTCGATGCCATCGGCCTGCTGGGGGTGAAGCTGGACTCCGGCGGCACCGCGAGCAAGGCCGGCCGCGAGCGCACCCCCGGCCAGCTGTTCCCGCTCGATAGCGACGGCAGCGCCGTGGACGATTACAGCAAGGCCGGGGTGACCGCCAAGGTGCGCCTGTCCAAGACCGAGGCGCGCCTCGGCACCCTGCTGCCGAAGCTGCCGGTGGTGACCTTCAACGACGGTCGCCTGCTGCCGCAGACCTTCGAAGGCGGGCAGATCACCTCCAACGAGATCGACGGCCTGACCCTGACCGCCGGCCAGCTGGAAAGCACCAAGACCCGCAGCTCCACCGACGACATCGCCCTGCGTATCGCCGGGGCCAGCGGCGACGCCGACAGCAACAAGTTCTACTTCGCCGGCGGCGACTACAAGCTGGGCAAGGACCTGACGCTGCAGTACTACTACGGCAACCTGGAAGACTTCTACCAACAGCACTTCCTCGGCCTGGTGCACAGCTGGGCCATCGGCCCGGGCGCGCTGAAAACCGACCTGCGCTACTTCGACAGCGGCTCCGACGGCAAGAACGGCAGCGCCGCCGGTCGCGCCGACGGCTACCGCAGCGCCGGCTACTGGCGTGCCGGCGACAGCAGCACCGGCGAGGTCGACAACCAGACCTGGAGCGCCCTGTTCACCTACAGCCTGGGCAGTCACTTCGCCAGTCTGGGTTACCAGCAGGTCGAAGGCGACAGCGCCTTCCCCTTCCTCAACCAGGGTGGCGGCTCTTCGTCCTACCTGATCACCGACCGCCAGATCGGCAAGTTCCAGAACGCCGGCGAGCGTACCTGGCTGGCCGAGTACGGCTACGACTTCGCCCAACTCGGCGTGCCGGGCCTCAAGGCCAGCGTCGCCTACCTCAAGGGCGACAACGTCGATTCCGCCACGGGCGACCTGAAGGAATGGGAGCGCGATTTCCGTCTCGACTACGCCCTGCAGGACGGCCCGCTGAAAGGCCTCGGTGTGTCCTGGCGCAACGCAACCCAGCGCGGCAACGTCACCACCGATGCCGACGAGAACCGCCTGATCCTGAGCTACACCCTGACCCTGCTGTAACCCGGCTGCGACATCTCCTGACCGGCCCGCCAACGGGCCGGCAACGAACTCTTCAAGGTGGAGTACTTTTCGGGCCGATGGCCCGATTTTTTTTTGGGCGTCTTTCAGGCGCGTAGGTTGGGCTGAGCGCAGCGAAGCCCAACAGGGCCGGAATGGGCCGGAATGGGGGGAGGCGTTGGGCTTCGTCGCTACGCTTCTCAACCCAACCTACGCGCTGGCCGCGGAAGGAAAATGACCACTGTGGCCTGGAGCGGCCAGGCGCGGCTGCCGTAGCGCGTCGGCTTGAGCGAGGGGTTAGGCAGCACCTCGCGCCGCCTCGTACGCTTGCCGGGTTTGGACCATATAGATGGCCGGTCCATCCGGCGTTGTGATGCGGCCTTGCTGCACAAAGCCAGCCTTCTCATAGCAGCGGATGGCTCGATGGTTCTCCGGTGCCGGGTCCGTTTGAATCTTGGTCACGGCAGGATCAGAGAAGAGCTGCCGCACCAGCGCCCGCACAAGCGCAGTCCCGAGACCCTTGTTCAAGTCCGTCGGGTTTGCAAGAGATTGGTCGATTCCTCGAACGCCTGGGTCACTCTCGTCTTCCCACCAGCCATCACCACTGCCCATGGCGATGTAAGACTGCGCAAACCCGATAGGCTCGTTCCCCAGCATTGCGATATACGGTGTCACGGCTTCTTCAGCAAGGACGCGCGGCAGATAGTGCAGCCGGACCTCCTCCAAGCTGGGGCGTGCTTCCTCTCCACCCCACCACTCGACGATGTGTGGACGGTTGAGCCAGTCGTGAAGCATGCCCAAGTCCGCCTCGGTCATGAGGCGGAGAGTAACTTCAGACTTGGTGGAGTGCACGGTGATTGTCCTGTGCTGCCTAACGATTAAGCTAACGGGCAGACAAAAGCGTAGCTTTTGGCTGTCCAGCGAGCGAAGTGAGCGGCAGTTGAGCGCCTTGTTGGGCTAAACCCCGACAATGTTTTTATAAAACCAATTATTGAACTCTCTCTCGAGTTCCACCTCAATACCAAGAGTTTGTGCGTTTTTAAGTGCTCTAACAAGCATCCAGCAGGCTGCATCCTCAAGGTCTATTGTTATTGTCGGGCCTTTGTCTTCTTGGAGATGCTTGAGTGCGTTGCGCGCATAATTTTCTTGCTCTACATAGCTTTTTTTATTGAGTTCTTCGCCAAATAATCTGTTATTAAAGTCAGACATTGTTGCGTAAGAGCTATCAACTGCAGAGGTTTCACCGCGCAGAGTCAAGGCTCGACCAAATATTTCCTCGGCGGCCCCCGCGAGGGTAATTGCTGAGGCATAGCTTTGATGCTCTAGAAGCAGAGAAAGAGCTACGTCCAATTGTTCTTTGGCTAGTGCCAATCTTTCGTATGTTTGCTCTGTCATCTCAGCGGGCCCAACGTTTGAGTTCAGCGGGTGGCAAAAGCGTAGCTTTTGACGGTCCGCTGGAACGATGGGTTAGCCGGCTTATAGCTGTGTTAGCCATACTGAAATCACAATCATCACAAACACGGTAAGCCAAAAAAATGTGTTGTTGCGATCTATTTGTGCCAAAACGCGTGCGAACCTGATGGGGAGCACCACTGTAAATACAGAGACCATAAACACGGGAACCGTTACCGCCCAAGTAAGCAAATAGTAGAAGCCAAAAAAAACCAGAAAAACTAGTGAGACAGCACCGCCAATGGCAAGTGGGCTTGATATCTGAGGCATGTTGAAATGTAATGCTGCCGCAGCTTGCTGAAATGGGATAAGCAGGATTTCCGTAAAAGGGGTATGGAAGAGAAGATCAAAAACACCCATGAGAAGTGGGCCAAAAATCATTAGCGCATTGTTTTTAGAAAACTCATCAACAGTGCTCTTGTGGTCGATAACCCACTTGATTGAGAACCAGCCCATAAAAGTAAACGCGAATACCCAGAACAGGGACAAAAAACTCGTTGAGCTTGGCTGGGAAAATCGTTGAAAAGCAAAAAGACAAGCGAACAAGAAAACGCTTGCCCAGCCATAGAGCCGCCGAAGAAAACGCAACCCACTTATGGTCGTGGCATCTTCAAGTCTGCTATTTAATCTTGAGTAATGGCCCTCAATCGCTGACAGAAATGCATCGATTTTTGGGTTTCTTCTGGCCTTTTCACCAACCCAATAAACACTGATTAGTACAACCAAGAGAGTAAGCGCAATTTTGAGCATAGCGGTAGTCGGCTAACGTTTGGTTAAGGGGCGGGCTTTAGCCCGTCCCAGTGAGCGAAGCGAACGGTTTGAACCAGTTGTTATGCGTTACGCCGTAGAGAGTTCCAGTCAACGTATGGCCCAATAGCTCTTATATGCGTTTCGTCAATATACCTACCTTTCAGCTCTTTATGGCAGTGTGATAGGTAGTTAAGTATTATTTCGTAAATTTTTGAATTTGAAGCGTCTCTAGGGATTTCTAGCTCTGGAGCTAGTTTATGAGTTTTCCATTCGAAGCTTTTCTTTCGTGTGCGGATAATTCTTTTGGCTGCCTGCCCCCAGTACTCTCCTCGGATTTGAGAGCCTAGGAAATGCAATTGAATATAACCTATTATTTCGTTGTAATTCCAAGCGCCACCGTACTTGTTTTGTAAGTGTTCGCGGAACATTGTTTCGTGGCCTGGATTACGTTTGTAGAACTCTTTTTGCAGCTCAGTGCGCTCTGGGTTTGAGTACAATCCTTTGTTTATGAACTCTTCCATTTGCTCATAATAGCGCTCGCGTTCAATTCGGTAGACTGGTACATCCATGAAGTAAGCGCTAATCATGTACCCTCGCATAACGATTAAGCTAAGGGGCGGCGGAACGCCGTCCCAGCGAACGAAGTGAGCGCTTTGAGCGCATTGTTAGGCATGATTAACACTCATCCCTGAGTCTGTCTCGCGCAGCACGTAAAATTTCGGTGTAGTTAGCTTCAAATGGAATAGATAGGTGTTTTTCGAAAATACAGCAAAGGTTCCAAAGCGCTCGTTGCTCCGCCTGATCTTCAATATTTAACTCATCCGTATTGCTGAAGCGCTGCAGAAATTCAAATAGAACAACAGCTTCGTCCGTTGTGAGTGAAATGAGAACATTTTCAGGTTGCTGGTGGCTCATCATGAGTGCCTAACGTTTGGCTAAGGGGCGGGCTTTAGCCCGTCCCAGTGAGCGAAGCGAGCGATTTGAGCCAGTTGTTAGGCTACATTAGGTGCATAGCTTGTAAATGGCGACACAAAGAGCAGTGGCCCATGCAATGCTTAAAACTAGTGGGATCGCCAAAGCAAGACTGTGCCCGCGAGGTATAAATGCACCATTTCTACCACCCTTGCGGGCGATTTCACGGTGATCCGCAAGAAAAACACGAGCGTTAGTTTGTAACTCCGACTCAATGGATCGAAGTGTGCCCGTCCAGACGGAATGCCAATAGTCATTATGACGAGTCCAGAAGACCCAAATTAAGGCGAGTAGAAGCCCAACAACGCTAGCAAAAGCAAGAATGGGTGCGCTGACAGAGCCTTCTTCAGAAAAAGCTGATCTGGCCAGCAAAGCAATAGCGCCGTGGACTGTTAGGAAAACGGTGCTGAACTTGAATAGATATTCATCTTGGAATGTAAGCCGGGAGAAAGCTGTTTTATAAAGTTCTACAGTTGTTGATTCTTTATATGTATCTGGATTTTCGTTCATGGTATGAAATCCGAGAATGTAGCCTAACGATTAAGCTAAGGGGCCGGCTTTAGCCGGTCCCAGCGAACGAAGTGAGCGATTTGAGCGCATAGTTAGGTGTGACCTGAACTAACACCCACCGCTACGAAATATGCCGCACGCGGTGTTAATAACAACAAAGCCCCCCAGATACCAAAGCCCGATAATGCCAATGACGCCGCATGAGGCAGCAATCGGAAGCGAGAGCCTACTTCGATGCGACAGGAAACCCAGCGAGATGAAGAAGGTTGCTAGCGGCAACCCAACGATGATGAACCTAGAATCACCAAAACCATACAGGACATCGAGGCTAAGGGTTCCGATGACAAAGAGTTGGAGCACAAGAAGCGCGAGCCCCATGGCGAGAGCTGTTTCCGAGATTGCCCTGTGCACTTTCTTCCGGATAGAAGGTAAGACCCCTACAGCAAGAAGCAGCACACCAAGTGCTGTGGCCAGCAAAAACGTAATGACGGGGCTTGCGAAGAGCATGAATGAACACCTAACGATTAAGCTAACGGGCGAGCAAAAGCGCAGCTTTTGCGAGTCCAGCGAACGAAGTGAGCGATAGTTGAGCGCATTGTTAGATACCGTAGACGACTCTGTTTAGTCTGGATACTAGGTTTTCTATAAATTCAGAGCACTCGTTTGCATAAGCTGGCTGCATATGACGCACCGCGCCATTGGCCTCTCGGTCTCCTTCGTGAGCAATTTGGTTTCGGCGCTTCACGTAGTTGGCCAAGATGCGTTTAATATCTGTGGCTGTTGTGTTGGGGCCTGGCCATAATTGAGATACTGACTCGAATATGTTTTGGTGCCCAATAAGCTCGTATCCGGCTATTATTTTTTCCGGCGCTTGATAGGATAAAAATGAAAGCGTCTTATCATTTAGACGTTCGGATAGCTCTAGATAAATATTTGCTGCAGATATTACAGGTATTGCGTCTCTAAAATTTGCTCCGCTTTTAATTGGGATGATGCTAGCCATTGCGTCGCATAACGGCAGCGGAATTGGCTCCATTCGCAGCGCATGCGGAATTTGTTCTTTTAGAACTGTGTGAACGTAGGCATCTAATGCAGAGAGAGATGCAACCACGGCGGAGCGTGGTAGCCATAAAAGATCTTCGTTTTGCGGGGTTAATCTGCCCCGCTGGCCAAGTTGGCGATGACGGCGTAATTCTTTGTACATCTCTGTCAGCTTCTGCGCTGCAGTGATGCTGTGCTGGAAGTGTAGGTGTGCTGTCATAAGGTATCTAACGTTTGGTTAAGGGGCGGGCTTTAGCCCGTCCCAGTGAGCGAAGCGAGCGATTTGAACCATTTGTTAGGTGTGCCCGCATTAGTGACTTTTACTTGAAGTCAGATAGTAAAAAACATGTATGCTCAGAAAGGTAAAGCTCAAGGTCATCAACGGTGCTCATCGTCACATCGATTTTTTGTTCCGCAGTATCGGACGAGGAGGTGAGAATTTCTAAAATGTAGATGTTTTTTGATTTTTGTAGGCTGGCATTGATTTTTGATTGTTTGTTATCAATTTCTACAATGGCTGATGCTGATAATTTTCTTTCAGAAAGCTTCTCTTCTATTTTATTTTTCAAGCACTTTCTTTGTGATGAAGCTTCGTTCTGTGAAATATGGCGTGAAGCTACAACTACGAGCATCAATACAAGTGCCCAACCATATTGCCCTCGTGCACCTGAGCCATGAATGGTGCTAAGCCAGTCTAGTATTGGGGTTGTGAACTCGTGCATGTATTACCTAACGTTTGGCTAAGGGGCGGGCTTTAGCCCGTCCCAGTGAGCGAAGCGAACGATTTGAGCCAGTTGTTAGAAGTGTTTAACTTGGCGCTAATGTTCAGGACGCGATTATCTAGCAGTATTGCTCCGCGCATGTGCAAGACATGACCGTTAACATGTGCTCTGTACGAGCCGTACTCTGAGATTACTGCGTGCGGTATTAAGTATGCCTCAATAAGCTCATATGCTTCATTGAAGATTACAGCTATGAGTTCGTCAAAGTCATTTTTGTCTAGGTTGCGTATGACGCCTAACTGCCTTGAACGATTGCTTGCAGTTATACGACGACCTTTTATTTGGATTTTCTTACCGTCGATTGATTCTGCGTCGTGACCTGCGGCTGAATTTTTTGCGAGGGTTAGATTTAGCGCGGACGAAACCAACCACTCGGCGTAATCTCCGACTGGATTATTTTTTGTTCTGAGTACGCCACGATTCTTAAGTTCTTCAATGGCTGCTGCATGAAGCTTTAGCAACTCAGGTATTGATAGGTTGGCTAGATCCATGTTGTTAAATACTTCTAACTATTAATTAGGCGACACGGCTGTCGCGTTTGCCCACGACAGCTGTCGCATAACCTTCCTTGTCGTCCTGCAAGTCCTTGTCTGGCCTGAAGATGCTCGCGGCAAACGCGACAGCACTCAGGGAGAAACGCGACAGGGATGACGGCAAGCCCAAGCTGCTGGATCGACTGCGCCAGCAGATTCACGCCCGAAACTAGTCCATCCAGGGCGAGCCTGTCCATGCCGAGTGGGCGAAATGCCATTGCGCCTGCGTCACTATCGGTATCTGCCTGGAAGGGCAGGGATCGAGGCATCCCTTACCACCCACAGAATCTGTTGGCAGAGCTGTGGATAAACTGCGCAAAAGCCGCTGCCGGCCAGCGTTCAGGCGGGCTGGCGGGGGCCGTGCAGTTTTTGTTCAAGGGCGCCTCATAGGGGTTATCGCCAGGCGCTATATCCTTGTGGATCAATGCCTTGCCCCGAGTTTTCAATAGTGGCGGGTGGCCATGAGGTCATCCGCGCGCTCATGCAAAGAATCTGGGGAAAGCGCTGTGGATAAGATGCGGGAAAACCGCGCCGGGCCAGGCGGCATCGGGGCTGCGCGGCGCTGGTGATTTTCCGTGCAGGGTCATGCTTGTGGCATAGCGAGCGGCTATAGTGATTGGCCGATTTTTACCCCATGGAGTGCATTCGATGTCCGATGCTGGTGAGCGACCCGCCCCCGTCAGTCTGCTGCAGGCCTTCTGGTTCTGGCTCAAGCTGGGGCTGATCAGCTTCGGCGGGCCGGCCGGGCAGATCGCGATCATGCACCAGGAGCTGGTGGAGAAGCGCCGCTGGCTGTCCGAGCGGCGTTTTCTGCATGCGCTGAACTACTGCATGTTGCTGCCCGGGCCGGAGGCGCAGCAGTTGGCCACCTATATCGGCTGGCTGCTGCACCGCACCTGGGGCGGGGTGATCGCCGGGTTGCTGTTCGTGCTGCCGTCGCTGCTGATCCTGATCGTCCTGTCCTGGGTCTATATCGCCTTCGGCGACGTGCCGCTGGTGGCCGGGATCTTCTACGGCATCAAGCCGGCGGTGACCGCCATCGTGGTGCAGGCGGCCTGGCGCATCGGCGGCCGCGCGCTGAAGAATCGCTGGCTGTGGGCGATTGCCGCGGCGGCCTTCGTCGCCATCTTCGTGCTGCAGCTGCCGTTCCCGCTGATCGTGCTCGGCGCGGCGCTGCTCGGTTATCTCGGCGGGCGCCTGGCGCCGCAGCATTTCGCCGTCGGCGGCGGCCACGGCGCGGCGGACAAGTCCTATGGCGCGGCGCTGATCGACGACGACACGCCACCGCCGGCGCATACCCGCTTTCGTTGGCCGCGCCTGGCGCTGATCCTGCTGGTGGGCGCTGCGCTGTGGCTGCTACCCATGGGCCTGCTCACCGCGCTGTTCGGCTGGGACGGCAGCCTGACGCAGATGGGCTGGTTCTTCACCAAGGCCGCGCTGCTCACCTTCGGCGGCGCCTACGCGGTGCTGCCCTACGTCTACCAGGGCGCCATCGGCCATTACGGCTGGGTGACGCCGACGCAGATGATCGACGGCCTGGCCCTGGGCGAGACCACACCGGGGCCGCTGATCATGGTGGTGGCCTTCGTCGCCTTCGTCGGCGCCTATGGGCAGCCGGTGTTCGGCGCCGATTCGGCCTTCGCCAGTGGCGCGCTGGCGGCCTGCCTGGTCACCTGGTTCACCTTCCTGCCGTCGTTTCTGTTCATCCTCGCCGGCGGGCCGCTGGTGGAGTCGACCCACGGCGAGCTGAAATTCACCGCACCGCTGACCGGCATCACCGCGGCGGTGGTCGGCGTGGTCCTCAACCTGGCGCTGTTCTTCGGTTACCACGTGCTCTGGCCGGAGGGCTTCGCCGGCCGCTTCGACTGGCCCTCGGCGCTGATCGCCCTGGGCGCGGCGCTGGCCCTGTTCATGTTCAAGCGCGGGGTGATCGAGACCATCGCCGGTTGCGCCCTGGTCGGCCTGGCGGTGCATCTGCTGCTATAGGGTCAATGCCAGACGCAGCCGATCCCTGTGCTGCAGGCCGTGCTCGAACAGCGGCTCGGGGTAGTGGGTGAGGAAGTAATCCGGCTCCACCGCCACCACGCGAAAGCCGGCGCGCTGGTAGAAGGTCAGCTGGTGGCCGAAACTGCCGGTGCCCAGCTCCAGGCGCCGTGCGCCCAGTAGTCGGGACTGGGTGATGGCGTGGTCCAGCAGCAGGCGGCCGATGCCCTGGCCCTGGTGCTCGGACGCCACGGCGATGTTCATCAGCTCCCAGGTGTCGGCCGTCAGCGCTTTGAGCAGGTAGACGCCGACGGTTGTTCGGCCCAGGCGTGCCACCACGCAGTGGCAGTCGTGCAGATAGCCGGCGATCGCCTCAGCGCTGGGATCGGCTTCCAGCAAAAGGTGCATCGGCGCCTGGTCCCCGGGGACGCTGTGCAGGCTCGGGTTGGGCATGGGGCGGTTCCATTCGTTTCGTTTAAATAGCTTTAAGTTATAAATAAATTTTTATTTATTCTTTTTGTTTCTCTGCGTTCCTCAGCATAGTGAGCCCCACGCAAGCCACTGGCACAGGAGCGCCACCATGAGCATTCGTCTGGGCGACATCGCCCCCGACTTCGAACAGGATTCCAGCGCAGGCCGCATTCGTTTCCACGACTGGCTGGGCGACAGCTGGGGCATCCTCTTCTCCCACCCGGCCGACTTCACCCCGGTGTGCACCACCGAACTGGGCTTTACCGCCAAGCTCAAGGACGAATTCGCCCAGCGCGGCGTCAAGGCCATCGCCCTGTCGGTCGACCCGGTGGATTCGCACCTCAAATGGATCGACGACATCAACGAGACGCAGCACACCGCGGTCAACTTCCCGATCATCGCCGATGCCGACCGCAAGGTCTCGGACCTCTACGACCTGATCCACCCGAACGCCAACGACACCCTGACCGTGCGTTCGCTGTTCGTCATCGACCCGCACAAGAAGGTGCGCCTGACCATCACCTATCCGGCCAGTACCGGGCGCAACTTCCACGAGATCCTGCGCGTGGTCGATTCGCTGCAGCTGACCGACAACCACAAGGTGGCCACCCCGGCCAACTGGCAGGACGGTGACGAGGTGGTGATAGTGCCGTCGCTCAAGGACGAGGCCGAGATCGCCGAGCGCTTCCCCAGGGGCTATCGCGCGGTCAAACCCTACCTGCGCCTGACCCCGCAGCCGAATCGCTAAGGACTGACCATGCATGTCGTGTTGCTGTCCGGCAGCCCCGCGGCGCGTTCGCGCACCGAAGTGCTGCTGGACCATGTGCGCCGGCGGCTGGAGGCGCAGCAGGTGGAAGTGAGCCTGCTGCGGGTGCGCGATTTTCCCGCCGAGGACCTGCTGCATGCGCGCGCAGGCAGCCCGGCTATCCAGCAGCTGCAGGCCGTGGTGGCCAGCGCCGATGGCCTGGTGGTCGGCACGCCGGTGTACAAGGCGTCCTTCACCGGTGCGCTGAAGGTGCTGCTGGATCTGCTGCCCGAGCGGGCCCTGGCGCACAAGGTGGTGCTGCCGCTGGCCAGTGGCGGCAGCCCGGCCCATCTGCTGGCGGTGGATTACGCCCTCAAGCCGGTGCTGGCCGCGCTGAAGGCGCAGGAAATGCTCTCCGGCGTGTTCGCCGTGGACCAGCAGATCGCCTACCCGGAAGGCGGCGAGCCTGCGCAGCTCGACGAGGAGCTGCGCGAACGCCTCGACGAGTCGGTCGAACAGCTGCTCGCCGCACTGGCGCGGCGGCCGCAACCGCTCGATCCGAAGCTGTTGAACGACCGGCTGGTAAACGCCCGCTGGAGTATTTGATCCACCCGTAATACCCCGCCTTACTCGCCCGCCAACGGGCAAGCAGGCCCACACTCAACTTGCAAAGGAGGTCGCCATGGGCGCCAACACTTTGCGTCGGAGTCTGGTCGCCCTGTTTGCCGCGGCCATTTCCTTCGGCGCCATCACTCAAGCTCAAGCCGAGACGCTGCGGATCGGTTATCAGAAATACGGCACCCTGGTGCTGCTCAAATCCAGCGGTGCGCTGGAGAAGCGCCTGGCCGCACAGGGCGTCAAGGTGCAGTGGACCGAGTTCCCGGCCGGCCCGCAGCTGCTCGAAGGGCTCAACGTGGGCTCCATCGACTTCGGCACCACGGGCGAGACGCCGCCGGTATTCGCCCAGGCCGCCGGTGCCGACCTGCTCTACGTGGCGTTCGAGCCGCCGGCGCCGCTCAGCGAGGCGATTCTGCTGCCCAAGGATTCACCGATCAAAACGGTGGCCGAACTCAAGGGCAAGAAGGTCGCCCTGAACAAGGGCTCCAACGTGCATTACCTGCTGGTGCGCGCACTGGAGGAAGCCGGCCTGAGCATCACCGATATCACGCCCGTGTACCTGCCGCCGGCCGATGCGCGCGCCGCGTTCGAGCGTGGCAGCGTCGATGCCTGGGTGATCTGGGACCCCTTCCAGGCTGCCGCCGAACAGCAGCTGCAGGCCCGTACCCTGCGCGACGGTCGGGGCCTGGTGAGCAACCACCAGTTCTACCTGGCCGCGCGCCCCTTCGCCGAAAAGCATCCCGAGGTGGTGGTCGCCCTGGTGGACGAAATCCGCAAGACCGGCGAGTGGACCCGCGCCAACGTCGACCAGGCCACCGCCCAGGTTGCACCGCTGCTGGGCCTGTCCCCCGAGATCACCCGTACCGCGGTGCAGCGGCAGAGCTACGGCGCGCAGCTGATCACCGCCGAGGTGGTGAGTGCGCAGCAGAAGATCGCCGACACCTTTAGCGAGCTGAAGCTGATCCCCAAGCGCCTGAGCATTGCCGAGGTGATCTGGCGGCAGCCGGCCAAGGTCGCCCATGCGCAATAGAACCCTCACCCCCAGCCCCTCTCCCGGCGGGAGAGGGAAGCGAATCCAAGGAGACCCCTCCATGAGCCTCAATATCTTCTGGTTCCTGCCTACCCATGGTGATGGCAAGTACCTGGGCACCGCCGAAGGCGCGCGCGCCGTCGACCACGGCTACCTGGCGCAGATTGCCCAGGCCGCCGACCGCCTCGGCTACGGCGGCGTGCTGATTCCCACCGGGCGTTCCTGCGAGGACTCCTGGCTGGTGGCGGCCTCGCTGATCCCGGTGACGCAGCACCTGAAGTTCCTGGTCGCCCTGCGCCCGGGGATCATTTCGCCGACCGTGGCCGCGCGCCAGGCGGCGACCCTGGATCGCCTGTCGAACGGCCGTGCGCTGTTCAACCTGGTGACCGGCGGCGACCCGGACGAGCTGGCCGGCGATGGCCTGCACCTGTCGCACGCCGAGCGTTACGAGGCGTCGGTCGAATTCACCCGTATCTGGCGCCGCGTGCTGGAAGGCGAAACCGTCGACTACGCCGGCAAGCACATCCAGGTCAAGGGCGCCAAGCTGCTCTACCCGCCGATCCAGCAGCCGCGTCCGCCGCTGTATTTCGGCGGTTCCTCCGACGCGGCGCAGGACCTGGCCGCCGAGCAGGTCGAGCTGTACCTGACCTGGGGCGAGCCGCCAGCCGCGGTGGCCGAGAAGATCGCCCAGGTGCGCGAGAAGGCGGCCAGGCAGGGCCGTGAAGTGCGCTTCGGCATTCGCCTGCACGTGATAGTGCGCGAGACCAACGAGGAAGCCTGGGCCGCGGCGGATCGCCTGATCAGCCATCTGGATCAGGACACCATCGACCGCGCCCAGGCGTCGCTGGCGCGTTTCGACTCGGTCGGCCAGCAGCGCATGGCCGCCCTGCACGGCGGCAAGACGGACAACCTGGAAGTGTCGCCGAACCTCTGGGCCGGTGTCGGCCTGGTGCGCGGCGGCGCCGGCACCGCGCTGGTCGGCGATGGCCCGACCGTGGCGGCGCGGGTGAAGGAGTATGCCGAGCTGGGCATCGACACCTTCATCTTCTCCGGCTACCCGCATCTGGAAGAGTCGTACCGGGTCGCCGAACTGCTGTTCCCGCATCTGGACGTGGCCGCGCCTGCGCGTCCGGAGAGTCGCGGCTACGTCAGCCCGTTCGGCGAAATGATCTCCAGCGACATCCTGCCGAAGGCGGCTTCGGCGAGCTGAAAAGCATCCCGCTCGCTTCCACGGCGGTCCGCAAATGCAATCCGGGAACAGAAACACAGGATTCTTCGAGGCAACCATGAGCAACACGACCCTTAACACATTGGCCCTGCGCGCC
>NZ_AVOF01000761.1:0-739 GCF_000465935.2 Pseudomonas sp. EGD-AK9 | reverse complement strand
AAATTTTCTGATTCCTATTGATTATTGTCTTTATTTTCGGTAAATTTGGAGAAAGGGAAAAACGCCAGGTATCTTTTGGCACTTCCTGACACGAAAATTTCATATCCGTTCTTATCAAGAGAAGCAGAGGGACTGGCCCGACGAAGCTTCAGCAACCGGTGTAATGGCGATCAGCCATGACCAAGGTGCTAAATCCAGCAAGCTCGAACAGCTTGGAAGATAAGAAGAGACAAAATCACTGACAAAGTCTTCTTCTTAAGAGGACTTTTTTTATTTCTCTTTTTTCCTTGCTGACGTGAATAAAGGAGGCAGACAATGGGACTTTTAGAAGATTTGCAAAGACAGGTGTTAATCGGTGACGGCGCCATGGGGACACTCCTCTACTCCTATGGCATTGACAGGTGTTTTGAGGAGCTCAATATTTCAAAGCCGGAGGAAATTCAGCGCATACATAAAGCGTATGTTGAAGCGGGAGCCAACATTATTCAAACGAATACGTACGGGGCCAACTATATTAAATTATCCAGACACGGTCTTGAGGATGACATCAAAAAAATGAATCAGGAGGCCGTAAAGATCGCGCGGGCTTCAGCAGGCGATGCATACGTGCTTGGAACGATGGGCGGCATACGGACATTTAATAAAAACGCGTACAGTCTTGACGAAATTAAGCGCAGCTTCCGCGAGCAGTTGTATCTGCTGCTGCATGAAGAGCCGGATGGCTTGCTGTTAGAAACAT
>NZ_AVOF01000760.1:0-744 GCF_000465935.2 Pseudomonas sp. EGD-AK9 | reverse complement strand
AGGCGCGCGCAGCGCTGCGGATGGCGCGCGGCGAACAGTGCGGCCAGCGCCGAGCCGTAGGACAGGCCGATGGGCATCAGCGGCGGCAGCTGCAGCTGTTCGGCGAAGGCGGCGATCAGGTCGGCCAGCTGCTCCAGGCCCAGTTCCGGCGCCAGCTGCAGGTTGCCGCCCTGGCTGGGCAGGTCGAGCAGGATCACCGGGTGGGCGGCGAGCAGCTCGTCGACCTCGGCGGCGAAGGAGCGAAAGCTCTGGAAGGCGCCGCCGAGCAGCAGCACCGGCGCGCGGGCGTCCTGCTCGCGGCTCGAATAGGCCTGGTAGTGCAGGCGCCAGTCGCCGATGGCCAGGATTGCCGGCGGGCTGGCGAGCAGGGCGGCGCTGTAGTCGGTGCGGTAACGCATGGTATGCACTCCGGCGATTTTTCTTGTTCTCAAGCGGGCGGCAGACTGCGCCGGCGCGATCTTGTCGGACAAAACCTGAGCTTGAAGGTAAACATTGCGCCGGTTTTTGTTTACCCAACCTTCGGGCGGCCTGTGCCGGCGGGTGTCACCGTCGCACCGCCAGGCCCGCTGCCAGGGGCCTGGCGGCGTTACCGAGGGGGCTGGGCGAACGGCTTGTCTACCGCTTACCGGACGCCGCTGGGCGCGGCCTCGCGAGCCCGCTATAATCAGCCCCTTTTTTCAACTGCCAGACCTCCGCCGCCATGACCGAGTCCGTGCACGCTTACATGACCCGCCTGGGCCAGGC
>NZ_AVOF01000759.1:0-747 GCF_000465935.2 Pseudomonas sp. EGD-AK9 | reverse complement strand
CTGCTCGAAGCGGCGGAAGGCCTGGCGCTGCGGGTCGCGACGCTGCTGCCAGGGCCTCAGCAACCACAGCGCCAGCAGGCCGAGCAGCAGCGTGCCGCTGCCGACCAGGGCCAGCGCCAGGCGCTGCCAGTCGAGGCTGCCAAACCAGCGCTGCAGCAGCTGCAACTGCTGCTCGCCCTGGTAGCCCAGCACCCAGCGCTGCCAGCCGTAGTTGAGGTTTTCCCAGCTCAGGCGCAACTGGTTGAGCCAGGCCAGCTCGCGGTAGCGCAGCGGCGAGAAGGGCTGGTCGTCGAGAAAACCGTCCTCCTCGGCCAGCGCCTCCTCCAGGCTCTGCTCGATGCGCTCCGGCGCCACCTGGAAGGTGGGATCGACGCTGCGCCAGCCGCGGCCTGGCTGCCAGTACTCGACCCAGGCGTGGGCATCGAACTGGCGCACCTGGATGTAGTTGCCGCCGGGGTTGAGCTCGCCGCCCTGGTAGCCGGCCACCACCCGCGCGGGAATGCCGGCGGCGCGCAGGACGAAGGTCATGGCCCCGGCGTAGTGGGCGCAGAAGCCGCGGCGGGTGTTGAACAGGAAGTCGTCGATGCCGTCCGCGCCCAGCGGCTGCGGGCGCAGGGTGTAGACGTAGGGCTCGCGGTTGAAATGCTGCAGCAGCGCGGCGACCAGCGCATCGGCCTGCGGATGCTGACGCTGCAGCTCGGCGGCCCAGGCGCGGCTGCGCGGATCGCCCTGCTCGGGCAGTTGCAG
>NZ_AVOF01000758.1:0-751 GCF_000465935.2 Pseudomonas sp. EGD-AK9 | reverse complement strand
TACTTATCAAGCTTACTTAAAGGAAACAGGCCTGCTGTCCGATGAGATAGAACAAACCATGCTGGATGAAATTATGGCAATCGTAAATGAAGCGACGGATGAAGCGGAGAACGCCCCATATGCAGCTCCTGAGTCAGCGCTTGATTATGTGTATGCGAAGTAGGGAGGAAGAACAAATGTCAGTAATGTCATATATTGATGCAATCAATTTGGCGATGAAAGAAGAAATGGAACGAGATTCTCGCGTTTTCGTCCTTGGGGAAGATGTAGGAAGAAAAGGCGGTGTGTTTAAAGCGACAGCCGGACTCTATGAACAATTTGGGGAAGAGCGCGTTATGGATACGCCGCTTGCTGAATCTGCGATCGCAGGAGTCGGTATCGGAGCGGCAATGTACGGAATGAGACCGATTGCTGAGATGCAGTTTGCTGATTTCATTATGCCGGCAGTCAACCAAATTATTTCTGAAGCGGCTAAAATCCGCTACCGCAGCAACAATGACTGGAGCTGTCCGATTGTCGTCAGAGCGCCATACGGCGGAGGCGTGCACGGGGCCCTGTATCATTCTCAATCAGTCGAAGCAATTTTCGCCAACCAGCCCGGACTGAAAATTGTCATGCCGTCAACACCATATGACGCGAAAGGGCTCTTAAAAGCCGCAGTTCGTGATGAAGACCCAGTGCTGTTTTTTGAGCACAAGCGGGCATACCGTCTGATAAAGGGAGAGGTTCCGGCTGATGATTATGTCCTGCC
>NZ_AVOF01000757.1:0-751 GCF_000465935.2 Pseudomonas sp. EGD-AK9 | reverse complement strand
AGTGAATACGGCTACACCCGGGGAGCTGACGCTTATGCTGTATAATGGCTGTTTAAAATTTATAAGACTTGCCTCTCAGGCCATTGAGAATGATGATATGGAACGTAAAAATGAGAATCTGATTAAAGCGCAAAATATTATTCAGGAATTAAATTTTACACTTAACCGTAACATAGAGCTTTCCGCTTCCATGGGTGCGATGTACGATTATATGTATCGAAGATTGGTACAGGCAAATATCAAAAATGATACGGGCATGCTGGCTGAGGTTGAAGGCTATGTAACAGATTTTCGCGATGCTTGGAAACAAGCCATTCAAAGTGAACGGAAGGACCGGCACGGATCAGGCGGGATCGCATGAATAACATAGATCAACTATACACTGAGACGAAGAGTATGCTGTCACACATACAAAATACGCCGGAAAGCGATGAGCTTTTAAAACAAATTGAAGACTTTGTGGCTAAACGGTCTGAACTGATTCAGGAGATATCTCTGCCGCTTTCAGAAGAAGAGCGAAAGCAGATGAAGCTAGTGCTGACAAGGGATCAGCTTATTGTGAAGGAAATGGAACGACTGAAGCAGTCAATCGCAGCAGAACTTCAGCAGATGAAAAGAAAACGTGTGATGCATACGACGTATTTAAACCCTTATAACAACATTACGATTGACGGCACATATTATGACAAGCGTAAATAGGTGAGTGCCTTGAAGAGCATTGAAGATTATACGCTTTTATCAGCTTATTATC
>NZ_AVOF01000756.1:0-753 GCF_000465935.2 Pseudomonas sp. EGD-AK9 | reverse complement strand
CTCGACGTGGCCGACCTGCCCGCCGCGGTACAGGCCATCACCGGCCTGCACGGCGACGCCGACCTGCTGCTGGCCCGTGCGGCCAAGACCCTGGCCGGCGGCTGCCCGCTGACCGCGCACCTGGTCTGGGAGCAGATCCGCCGCGCCCGTCACCTGTCGCTGGCCGAGGTGTTCCGCATGGAGTACGCCATGAGCCTGAACTGCTGCCGCCACCCGGAGTTTGCCGAGGGCGTGCGCGCCCGCCTGATCGACAAGGACCAGACGCCGCGCTGGCACTGGCCGGACGTGGCGGCCATCCCGCCGGCGGTGATCGAAGCGCACTTTGCCCCGGCCTGGGACGGCGCGCATCCGTTGGCGGATCTGTAAACCTTCGCTCCCCGAGGCATCAGCACAAGGAGAACCCAAACCATGACCCAGATCGCCTTTATCGGCCTCGGCCATATGGGCCTGCCCATGGCCCGCAACCTGCTCAAGGCCGGCTACCCGCTCAAGGTCTTCGACCTGGTGCGCAGCGCCGTGGACGAACTGGCCGGCGAAGGCGCCCTGGCGGCGGACAGCGCCGCCGAGGCGGTCGACCAAGCCAAGGTGGTGATCAGCATGCTGCCGGCCAGCCGTCATGTCGAAGGCCTGTACCTGGGCGACGCCGGCCTGCTGGCGCAACTGCCGGCCGGCACCCTGGTGCTGGAATGCTCGACCATCGCCCCGGAGTCGGCGCGCAAGGTGCACGCCGCTGCCCGTGAGCTCGGCATCGCC
>NZ_AVOF01000755.1:0-754 GCF_000465935.2 Pseudomonas sp. EGD-AK9 | reverse complement strand
GCTTGGCATAAGTTGCTCTCTTCACTCTTCTGATCAGCTCTTCAGATTTCCCCGAGAACATGCTGCCGCAAATCAGCTCAAGCCACCCGCTTTGTTTCATTATGTACATAGGCTTCGCTCCCCTCTCTCTGCCAGCTGTGTTTTAGACAATATAAAAAACAGGCAAGACTGCTGCTTGCCTGTTGAGAAATCTATTATTACTTAAGACCGTATTTTTTGTTAAAGCGATCAACACGACCATCAGCAGAAGCGAATTTTTGACGGCCAGTGTAGAATGGGTGGCATTCAGAGCAAATCTCAACGCGTACCTCTTCTTTTACTGAGCCTGTTTCAAATTCATTTCCGCAAGCGCATTTAACTGTTGCTTTTTTGAAATTAGGATGAATTCCTGCTTTCATTGTATCCATCTCCTTCCGCCCTGAATCCCGTGTGGAAACAGAGTTATTATTTCGGAGCATTGTCCGAAACGCATATGAGAAAATTATATCAGTGATTTACTTCTTTTGCAAATACAATTTACCTTCTTGCGGATGATAGATTTGCCTGTTTCCATTCTTGATTGAGAATATCGAAAAATTCCTGGTTTGTTTTGGTTTTTTTCATTTTTCTCATGAACTTTTCTGCGAAATCAGGTGAATCAGACATCGTTTTGCGGATAGACCATAAACGATCAAGATGCTCTTTAGGCACAAGCAGCTCTTCTTTGCGCGTTCCTGAACGGCGGATATCGATGGCAGGGAAGATGCGGCGCTCG
>NZ_AVOF01000754.1:0-755 GCF_000465935.2 Pseudomonas sp. EGD-AK9 | reverse complement strand
AAGTGTCAAGTAAAGGGGAGACACTCGTCCAGAAAACAGCCGGCCAAATGAACACAATTGACCATTCCGTAAAAGCAGCGGAACAAGTGGTGAAAGGGCTGGAGATCAAATCAAAGGATATCACGAATATTTTGCGTGTCATCAACGGCATTGCGGATCAAACCAATCTTTTGGCTTTAAATGCCGCCATTGAAGCGGCCAGAGCAGGTGAATACGGCCGGGGCTTCTCAGTCGTCGCTGAGGAAGTGAGAAAGCTCGCGGTACAGTCGGCTGACTCAGCAAAAGAAATTGAATCGCTGATCAGTGAAATAGTAAAAGAAATTCACACATCACTGAACGTGCTTCAGTCCGTAAACAAAGAAGTTGAAACAGGGCTTGTCATGACGGATGAAACTAAACAGAGCTTCAAACATATATCGCAAATGACCAATCAAATTGCTTCCGAGCTGCAAAACATGAATGCAACGGTTGAGGAGCTGTCAGCGGGAGCTCAAGAAATTTCCGCAGCTTCAAATGATATCACAGCCATTTCTAAGGAAAGCTCGGATGGCATCCAAGATATCGCCGCTTCAGCTGAGGAACAGCTGGCTTCCATGGAGGAGATTAGTTCATCTGCACTGACGCTTGAAAGAATGTCTGAAGAACTCCGTGATCTGACAAAACAATTTAAAGTAGATAAATAATAGGTCTAAAATACTATTTATTTATGGGAAATTAGTTACTTTTGTTAAATTTCTTCTTTTTTGCTGTATATA
>NZ_AVOF01000753.1:0-757 GCF_000465935.2 Pseudomonas sp. EGD-AK9 | reverse complement strand
TAAATGACTTCCCGAGTTTTTGTAAAAATGAAAGCATACCCATCCCCCTCATACCCTTTTTTTTCAAATATACCATATAAGATATCTAGTGATCTATACCAATTTTCCCGGGGGTATTTCTTTTTTCCCAGGCCCGTGTGTTTCCTATTTTTAAGACAGTTGTGGTAAGCTTAATCTAGATTATTTAAAAAGAAAGCGGGAATGACAGATGATTGTAACAAACGATCAAGAATTAGAAGGCCTGAAAAAAATCGGAAGAATCGTCGCGCTTGCGCGTGAAGAAATGAAGCGGAAGGCAGAGCCCGGCATGAGCACAAAAGACCTTGACCTTATCGGAAAAGCTGTGCTTGATGAGCACGGCGCCGTTTCAGCTCCTGAGAAGGAATACGATTTTCCAGGTGTGACATGCATCAGCGTAAATGATGAAGTGGCTCACGGCATACCAAGCACATCCAAAATTTTAAAAGCAGGGGACCTTGTCAACATCGACATCTCCGCTGAATTTGGCGGCTTCTATTCCGACACAGGCATCTCATTTGTGCTCGGTGAAGGAGAAGAACGCCTTCATAAGCTTTGCCAATGCGCGGAAAACGCATTTCAAAAGGGGCTTCAGCAGGCAAAAGCGGGCAAGCGCCAAAACCAGATCGGAAGAGCCGTTTATCATGAAGCACGCTCTCAAGGCTTTACCGTCATCAAAACCCTGACCGGCCACGGAATCGGCCGAAGCCTGCATGAAGCGCCGAACCACATCATGAAC
>NZ_AVOF01000752.1:0-765 GCF_000465935.2 Pseudomonas sp. EGD-AK9 | reverse complement strand
GTGCTCATCATGGTAATGAAAGTATACGTCGTCAATCACTTCAGCAAGCACGTTATGTACGTTGTAGCTCTCGCTGATATCCACGAGCTGTTTGACAACATCAAGCGGCAGTGACGTATGATACCGTCCCCAGCTGTCGTCTTGCGGATGATGGACAAATGCTCCGTTAAAATTGACAATTGGCGTTGTCAGCTCCATCTGCTGGTAGTACATGGAACTTGAACGATACGGACGGCCTGTTGAGATGCAGACATGATGCCCGTCATCTTTTAGGCGCTGTATCGTCTGAAGGGTGTTTTCAGATATGGTTTTATCATCCTTTAATAATGTTCCATCTAAATCTAATGCGATTAAATAGGGTTTTGTCTCCATGAAAAGCTCCTTTAACCTTAGATTTTGCTTGTTTTGCCTTACTTACAGTGTAGCTTTTTACCATCTTTATTGTCTACATGTTACACTTATGATTATGGTTATCCTAAGGAGGGGCACATTGTGATACAAATTGAGAATCAAACCGTTTCCGGTATTCCATTTTTACATATTGTAAAGGAAGAGAACAGGCACCGCGCTGTTCCTCTCGTGATCTTTATCCATGGTTTTACAAGCGCGAAGGAACACAACCTTCATATTGCTTACCTGCTTGCGGAGAAGGGTTTTAGAGCCGTTCTACCGGAGGCTTTGCACCATGGGGAACGGGGAGAAGAAATGGCTGTCGAAGAGCTGGCGGGCCATTTTTGGGACATCGTCCTAAACGAGATTGAAGAG
>NZ_AVOF01000751.1:0-15204 GCF_000465935.2 Pseudomonas sp. EGD-AK9 | reverse complement strand
CACGCCGCCCTCGCGGGCGCGCAGGGGGAAGATATGGCCCGGCTGGACCAGGTCGTCCGCGCAGGCACCGGGCGCCACCGCGGTGAGCACGGTGAGGCAGCGGTCGGCGGCGGAGATGCCGGTGGTCACCCCCTGCGCCGCCTCGATGGAGACGGTGAAGGCGGTGGCGAAGGCGCTGCCGTTGGCCGGCACCATCTGCTCCAAGCCCAGGCGCTGGCAATGTTCGTCGGTCAGGGTCAGGCAGATCAGGCCGCGCGCTTCGCGCGCCATGAAGTTGATCGCCGCGGGCGTGCATTTCTCGGCTGCCAGCAGCAGGTCGCCCTCGTTCTCGCGATCCTCGTCGTCGACCAGCAGCACCATCTTGCCTTGGCGGAAGTCTTCGATGATTTCTTCGATGGGGTTGAATGGCATGTCGGGGTCCCGGTGTGGATGTCGGTGAGGTTTAATGGTATACCATAATACCGTATTAACCGAAGCCTGGACGACCGCCATGAAGGCCTACTGGATTGCTCACGTCGATGTCACCGACCCCGCTCGATACGCCGAATACACCAGCCGCGCGCCGGCGGTGTTCGCCCAGTACGGCGGCCGGCTGCTGGCCCGCGGCGGCCGCAGCGAAGCGCTGGAGGGCAGGGCCACGCCGCAGCGCAGCGTGGTGATCGAGTTCGAGTCCTACGAACAGGCGCTGGCCTGCTACCGTTCCGCGCAGTACCAGGCGGCCTGCGCCCAGCGCGCCGGTGCCGCGCAGGCTGAAGTAATCATAGTCGAGGGAATCTAGGCCGGCCGTGGCCTTGCCGTAGCCCGGATGCAATCCAGGCTCCTGAGGTGCACCGTGCGCACCGATGATCAGGCGTCGAGGAAGGCGCCTTAGCGGATAAAGTGCACCTTGCCGCTGTCGTCGTTGCCCATGTAGATGCCGTAGACGCCGGCCTGGCGCTCGTCGATATAGCGCTCGAGGATCTGCCGGATGGCCGGGTAGTAGATGCTTTCCCAGGGAATCTCCTCGGGGGCGAAGAAGCGGTAGGCGAGGGTTTCCGGGCCGTGCTGGCCGCTGATCTCCAGGGCGATGGCGCGGAAGATGATGTACACCTCGCTGATCTTCGGCACGCTGAAGATGGAGTAGGGCGAGACGATCTCGGCGCGGATGCCGCTTTCCTCCCAGACCTCGCGCAGGGCGGCCTGCTCGGTGGTCTCGCCGTTCTCCATGAAGCCGGCCGGCAGCGTCCAGGTGCCCGGACGCGGCGGGATGGCGCGCTGGCACAGCAGGTACTTGCCGTCCTGCTCGATGATGCAGCCGGCGATGACCTTGGGATTCTCGTAGTGGATATAGCCGCAGGCCGCGCACACCAGCCGCTCATGGGTATCCCCGTGCGGCTGCCGGCGGCTGAGGCCGGGATCGCCGCATTGCGGACAGAAGCGCGGGCTGGGCATGGCGTCAGCGTCCTATGCGCGGCTCTTGCAGCGCGATGGGGGTGACGAAGTCGCGCACCGCGCCCGGTTCGTCCTGCTTGGACTTGAGATAGTCCAGCGCCACCTTGGCCGCGGCGCGCACGTGGTCCACCGAGGCCTGGTGCGCGGCCAGCGGGTCGCCGCTCTTGATCGCCTCGACCATGCGCTCCATTTCCTGGTTGCTGCTGCCGCGGCGGTTGCTTTGCGACACCGAGGTGGCACGCAGGTAGCTGATGCGCGCCTGCAGCTGGCGCAGCTGAGTCGCCGCGATCTGGTTGCCGGAGCCTTCCAGCAGCACGTCGTAGAAGCCCTGCACCGAATCGAGCACCTCCTGCAGATCGCCGCTTTCCAGCACCTTGCGGTTCTCCTCTAGGGCCTTTTCCAGGGCGCGGATGTCCTTGGGCTTGGCGTTGAGGGTGAACAGCTGGACGATCAGGCCTTCGAGCACGCAGCGCAGCTCGTAGATGTCGCGCGCGTCCTCCAGGGTGATGATGGCCACGCGCGGGCCCTTGGCCCCGGCGAACTCCACCAGGCCTTCGGACTCCAGGTGACGCAGCGCCTCGCGCACCGAGGTGCGGCTGACGCCCAGGCGCTCGCACAGGTCGCGTTCCACCAGCCGGTCGCCGGGCAGCAGTTGAAAGTTCATGATGGCGCCACGCAACTTGTCCAGCACGATTTCGCGCAGCGTGACGGGGTTGCGATTGACCTTGAAGCTGTCGTCGAGAGGCAAGCGTTTCATAGGGTCCGCTCTGGTTATGGCTGTCCGTAAAAATGGCAACAGGGCCCGAGTCCTCAGACCCGAGCCCTGTCGGCGGCGCTGGCTTTCACTGCCGAGCCTCCGCGTCGGCCTCGGCGAAGGCTTCTCGGGCGATGCGAAAGCTGTCGACCGCCGCCGGCACGCCGCAGTAGATGCCGACCTGCAGCAGAATCTCGCGAATCTGCTCGCGGCTGAGACCGTTACGCAGGGCGCCACGAATATGCAACTTCAGCTCGTGGGGCCGATTCAGCGCCGAAATCATGGCCAAGTTTATCATGCTGCGTTCTTGCAGCGACAAACCCTCGCGGCCCCAGACGTGGCCCCAGCAGTACTCGGTGACCAGTTCCTGCAGCGGCCGGCTGAAGTCGTCGGCGTTCTCGATCGACTTGTTGACATAGGCCTCGCCCAGCACCTGGGTGCGGATGGCCAGGCCCTTGTCGTATTTCGCGTTGCTCATGGGGGTTCTCCTTCGCGGTTACAGGCCGCCCATCAGGCAGTACTTGATCTCCAGATAGTCCTCGATGCCGTACTTCGAGCCTTCGCGGCCGAGGCCCGAGGACTTGATGCCGCCGAACGGCGCGACCTCGGTGGAGATCAGCCCTTCGTTGATGCCGACCATGCCGTATTCCAGCGCCTCGCTCATGCGCCAGGCGCGGCCGAGGTCGCGGGTGTAGCAGTAGGCGGCCAGGCCGTACTCCGTGTCGTTGGCCAGGCGCACGGCCCCGGCCTCGTCGCTGAAGCGGAACACCGCGGCCAGCGGGCCGAAGGTCTCCTCGCGGGCCACCTTCATCTCGTCGTGCACCCCGGCCAGCACGGTGGGCAGGAAGAAGCCGTGGCCCAGCGGATGGCGCTCGCCGCCGAGCACCAGGAGCGCGCCCTTGCCCAGGGCGTCCTGCACATGATCTTCGACCTTCTCCACGGCGCGCTGGTTGATCAGCGGGCCGAGCTTGACGCCCTCGACGAAGCCGTCACCGACGGGCAGTTCGGCGACGCGCTCGGCCAGGCGGGCGACGAACGCATCGTGGATGCCGTCCTGCACCAGGAAGCGGTTGACGCACACGCAGGTCTGCCCGGCGTTGCGGTACTTGGCGATCAGCGCGCCGTCCACCGCACGCTCCAGGTCGGCGTCGTCGAAGACGATAAAGGGCGCGTTGCCGCCCAGCTCCAGCGAGACCTTCTTCAGGGTGGCGGCCGACTGCGCCATCAGCAGCTTGCCGATCGGCGTGGAGCCGGTGAACGACAGCTTGCGCACCGCGGCGCTGGCGGTCAGTTCGCCGCCGATGGCCACGGCGTCGCCGGTGACCACGTTGAGGATGCCGGCGGGAATCCCCGCCTGCTCGGCCAGGGCCGCCAGGGCCAGGGCGGAGAAGGGGGTTTCCGGCGCCGGCTTGACGATGCACGGGCAGCCGGCGGCCAGGGCCGGGCCGACCTTGCGGGTGATCATCGCGGCGGGGAAGTTCCACGGGGTAATGGCGGCGACCACGCCGATCGGCTCCTTGCTCACCACGATGCGCGCATCGCCCTTGTGGCTGGGAATGGTGTCGCCATAGATGCGCTTGGCCTCCTCGGCGAACCACTCGATAAAGCTGGCGGCGTAGAGGATCTCGCCCTTCGACTCGGCCAGCGGCTTGCCCTGTTCCAGGGTGAGCAGCTCGGCCAGCGCGTCGGCGTTGTCCAGAATCAGCGTGTGCCAGCGCTTGAGCAGGCCGCTGCGCTCCTTGGCGGTCAGCGCCCGCCAGGCCGGCCAGGCACGGTTGGCGGCGGCGATGGCCTGGCGGGTTTCGCTGGCGCCCATGTTCGGCACCGTGCCGATCTGCTGGCCGTTGGCCGGGTTGAAGATGGCCTGGGTCGAGCCGTCCTGGGCATCGAGCCAGTGCCCGTCGATATAGGCCTGTTGGCGCAGCAAAGCATTCATGGCGGCTCCCTTGAAAGGTGCGGGCAACGAGCGCTGCGGCTCGCTGCGACGGATGAAAAGGACCGCGACCGAGGGTGAGTGGGCGCGGTCGTAACCGAGGGTCAGGCGATGGAGGGCAGGGCGCCGAGCTTGCCGCGGTGATAGACCATGGGCGTCACCTCCTGCTCGGGCAGGATCAGGTTCTTCACCGCGCCGACGATGATGGCGTGGTCGCCGCCGTCGTACTCGCGCCACAGCTCGCATTCGATGATGGCGGTGGCCTTGGCCAGCAACGGGTTGCCCAGCGCGCTCAGGTGCCAGTCGATGCCCTTGGCCTTGTCCTTGCCCTTGCCGGCGAAGGCGTAGGCCTCGGCCTGCTGGTCGGCGCACAGCAGGTGGATGGCGAACTGCTTGCTGTCGCGCAGCACCGGGTAGGTGTCGGAGGCGTAGTTGGGGCAGAACAGCACCAGCGCCGGGTCGATGGACAGGGCGCTGAAGGCGCTGGCGGTGATGCCGACTATGTCGCCGCCGGCGTCCAGGGTGGTGACCACGGTGACGCCGGATGGGAAGGAGCCCATCACTTCTTTGTAGATGCCTGGTTCGATCATTTCGCAGGTCTCCTAGCGCATGACGAAGGGGTCGGGCATGGGCGCCTGCGAGAGGTTGATCCACACCGTTTTCAGCTCGGTGTAGGCCAGCACCGAATCGATGCCGCTCTCGCGGCCGTAGCCGCTGTTGTGGAAGCCGCCGATCGGCGCCATGGCCGAGACCGCGCGGTAGGTGTTGACCCAGATGATCCCCGAGCGCACGTCTCTCGCCATGCGGTGCGCGCGGCCGAGGTCGCGGGTCCAGATGCCGGCGGCGAGGCCGAACTGCGAGTCGTTGGCCAGCTCCAGGGCCTCGGCCTCGTCCTTGAAACGGATCACCGAGGCGACCGGGCCGAAAACCTCTTCCTGCATGATCTTCATCGAGTGGCGGTCGCACTCGAACAGCGTCGGCTCGTAGTACCAGCCCTTGGCGTCGAGCTGCGGGCGCTTGCCGCCCAGGCGCAGGCGTGCGCCCTCGGCCAGGGCGTCGGCAACCAGGCCCTCGACCACGGCGAGCTGCTGCGCGGTGGCCATGGGGCCCATCTCGCTGGCGTCGTCCTGCGGGTTGCCGATGCGGATGCGCTTGGCCCGCTCGATCAGGCGCTCGACGAACTCGTCGTAGATCGCATCCTGCACCAGCAGGCGCGAGCCGGCCACGCAGCTCTGCCCGGAGGCGGCGTAGATGCCGGCCACGGCGCCGTTGATGGCGCTGTCCAGGTCGGCGTCGGCGAAGATGATGTTGGGCGACTTGCCGCCCAGCTCCAGCGACAGCTTGGCGAAGTTCTCCGCGCTGCTGCGCACCACGTGGCGGGCGGTGGCGGCGCCGCCGGTGAAGGCGATCTTGCGCACCAGCGGGTGGCGGGTCAGCGCCGCGCCGGTGCTCGGGCCGAAGCCGGTGACCACGTTGACCACGCCAGGCGGGAAGCCGGCCTCCAGCGCCAGGCGGGCCAGCTCGAGGATGGTCGCCGAGGCATGCTCGGAGGGTTTCAGGACGATGGTGTTGCCGGCCGCCAGAGCCGGCGCCAGCTTGATCGCGGTCAGGTACAGCGGGCTGTTCCAGGGGATGATCCCGGCCACCACGCCGATCGGCTCGTGCACCGTGTAGGCGAACATCTCCGGCTTGTCGATCGGCAGGGTGCCGCCTTCGAGCTTGTCGGCCAGGCCTGCGGTGTAGTGGAAGAACTCCGGCAGGTAGCCGACCTGGCCGCGGGTCTCGCGGATCAGCTTGCCGTTGTCGCGGCTTTCCAGCTGGGCCAGGTGCTCCTTGTGTTCGGCGATCAGATCGCCCAGGCGGCGCAGCAGCTTGCCGCGCGCGGTGGCATTCAGCTTGCGCCAGGCCGGATTCTCGAAGGCGCGCTGGGCGGCCTGCACGGCGCGCTCGACGTCCTGCTCGTCGGCATCCGGCAGTTCGGCCCAGGGTTCGGCCAGGGCCGGGTTGAGGCTTTCAAAGGTCTTGCCGGACAGCGCATCGAGCCACTGGCCGTCGATGCACATGTGGAAACGGGCGAGTGTCATGCGACTATCCCCTCTGCTGGATTCCGTAGGGTCTGGGCCTGCTGCAGGAAGTTCAGCAGCACCTGGTTGACCAGGCGTGGCGATTCCACCGGCATCATATGCCGCTGCTCGGCGAGCACCGCCACCTGGGCGCCGGGAATGCGCTCGGCCAGTTGTCGGGCCATCTCCGGGGTCGAGCCCGGGTCCAGCTCTCCGGTGGCGATCAGGGTCGGCGCCTGGATGCTGCCCAGGTCGTCGACGCGGTACATGTCCTGGGTGGCGAACAGCTCGTAGGTGGTCAGGTAGCCCTGCGGGTCGTTGCCGGCCAGGGTCTGGCGGATCGCCGCAATCTGCGCCGGGTTGGCCGCCTGGTATTCGCGGCTGAACCAGCGCGACAGGGCTTCCTCGGCGTTGGCGTCCGGGCCGTGTTCGGCGGCCTGGCGGGTGCGCTCGATGACCCCTGCGCGCTGCGCGCTGCTGCGGTTGAACACGCTGTTGAGGATCACCAGGGCCGCGAGCTGCTGCGGCTGGTGCAGGGCGAAGGCCCGCGCCACCAGGCCGCCCATGGAGAAGCCGATGACGCTGGCGCGCTCGATCTGCAGGTGTTCGAGCAGCTCGCGCAGCTGCTCGGCATAGCCGGGCAGGCCGGTGCCCGGCTGCGGGCGCGGGCTGGCGCCGTGGCCGAGCATGTCGTAGGCGATGACCTGGAAATGCGGGGCCAGACCGACGATCTGGCCGCCCCACATTTCCTTGTTCAGGCCGACGCCGTGGATCAGCACCACGGGGTGACCTTGGCCGGTGGCCAGGTAGCTGGTGCCGGCGGGGGTGGATTTAGCGGTGAGCCGAATCATGGAAAGCTCCTGCGCGGGCCTTGAGGATCACTGCGCCTGTTCGGCGGCCAGCTCTTCCAGGTCGATGTAGCGGTTGCCGATGCGCGGATGCAGGCGGCCACCGTTGGCGGCGCCGAGCACCACCACGATCTCGTCGGCGCGCGGCGCGTCCTCGATCTGCATTTCCAGGGTGATGTAGTGCGAGCGCAGGCCCTCGTCGTCCTTGTGCATCATCGGGATCTGGATCGAGGTGCCGGGGCCGCCGCGCTTGTTGGTGAAGCTCAGGTAGCTCTTGGCGTTAACCGCCTGGCGGTAGTGATTGCCGAAGCGCAGGGTGTGGATCACCGCCGAGGCGTGCTCGATCTCGCCGTCGGCGCCGACCACCGCGGCCTTGCCGTAGGCCTCGATCTTCGCCGCGCCGCCGATAGCGGCAGTCAGGCGCTCGACCATCATGGCGCCGAGTTCGGAGCAGTGGGCCTTGATCTCCGGCTTGAGGTCCTCGACGAAACCGCGGCCGAGCCAGGGGTTCTTGATCACCACGGCCAGGCCGACCATGGTCACCGGCTTGTCACTGGCCTTGCCGCCTTCGATCAGGGTTTCTTCGATGTAGCTGACGATCTTGCGGATCTCGAAACTCATGGATGTGCTCCTGTGCGCTGTGGGTTCGGGTGCTGGCTGGCACCGCTCAGTTGGTATCATGGTATACCATAATACGAGATGCGCAAGTCAAGCCTTGCGCTTTTCCCACAATGCCCGTCGGACGGTGACTGGCGGGGGAAGACCATTGATCGGCGGCGTTTCAACAAGGCATTGAAATGACGATTTGGTTGATGGTATACCGTAATACATCGCAAGACGATGCCGCCTGCCCGTCGCGCCTGCATGGCGCGGCCCGGCCCTTGCGACGTCCCATCGGTTCATTACAAAAACAAGGAGACGCCTGTGAGCGAACGTCCCAAGAACCACCTCGAACGCGTGTTCGCAGGTGTCAACCCGACCATGGCGATCGCCTCGATCACCATGGTCTTCGCTTTCGTCTTGTTCACCGTGACCAACGCCGAACTGGCCAACGGCATCTACACCGGCGCCAAGGCTTGGATTGAGGGTTCATTGGGCTGGTACTACGTGGCGGTGGTCAGCGCGGTGCTGTTCTTCACCTTCTGGGTCGGCTTCAGCCGCTTCGGCAATCTGCGCCTGGGCCAGGACGATGAACGCCCCGAGTTCAGCAACTTCTCCTGGTTCGCCATGCTGTTCAGCGCCGCGGTCGGCACCGGCCTGCTGTTCTGGAGCATCGCCGAGCCGCTGATGCACATGCAGGGCAACCCCTACATGGAGATGGCCGGGGTGGCCGCGGGCAGCGCCGAGGCCGCGCAGATCGCCCTGCGCATCACCATGTTCCACTGGGGCCTGCACGGCTGGTGCATCTATATAGTGGTGGGCCTGGTGCTGGCCTACTTCACCTACCGGCATAACCTGCCGCTGACCATCCGCTCGGCGCTGTATCCGCTGCTGGGCGAGCGTATCCACGGCCCGATCGGCCACGCGGTGGACCTGCTGGCGATCTTCAGCACCCTGTTCGGCACCGCCACCACCCTGGGCCTGGGCGTGTCGCAGATGAATGCCGGGCTGGGCTACATGTTCGGCTGGGAAATCTCTACCACCAACCAGCTGCTGCTGATCGCCGGCACCTCGCTGGTGGCGACCTTCTCCGCCGTCTCCGGCGTGCGTCGCGGCATTCTTTGGCTCAGCGAGTGGAACATCCGCCTGAGCAGCATCCTCTTCCTGTTCCTGCTGCTGGCCGGGCCGACCGTGTTCCTGCTGGGCCTTTACGCCACCAGCATCGGCGACTACCTGGCCCACTTCATCCCCATGGGGCTGTGGACCGACGCCAACCCCGAGCGCCAGTGGCAAGGCTGGTGGACCATCTTCTACTGGGGCTGGTGGCTGTCCTGGGGCCCGTTCGTCGGCATGTTCATCGCCCGCATCTCCCGTGGCCGCACCGTGCGCCAGGTAGTGGTGGGCGGGATGCTGGCCTCCACCCTCGGCGCCTTCCTGTGGATCGTGATCATGGGCGGCACCGGCGTGTACCTGCAGCTCAACGGTGTCGACCTGGCCAGCGTGGCCAACAGCGACCTGACCATGGTGCTGTACAAGACCATCGAAGGCCTCGGCGTAGAGTGGGCCATCCTGCCCATGGCCGGCCTGGCGACGCTGATGATCGTCAGCTGGTTCGTCACCTCGGCCGATTCGGCGACGCTGGTGATCTGCACCATCCTCTCGATGGGCGACCACAACCCGCCGCAGCGCTACCGCATCATCTGGGGTCTGGGCCTCGGCGCCCTGGCCGGCGTGCTGCTGCTGGCCGGCGGCCTGCAAGGCCTGCAGGCGGCGACCATCGCCGCCGCTCTGCCGTTCTCCCTGGTGCTGCTGCTGATCTGCTATTGCCTGGTCAAGGCGCTGCATCAGGAGGAGGCCGCGCTGCAGCAGGGCTCCGACCTGCGGGTAAGCGCCCGCACGTCCTGAGTACCCGACTCGGGCCTGTCCACATCCTGCGCGGTTGTGGACAGGCCGTTTTCAGCGCGCTGCCGCGTTCCCGAACGGTTGCGATTCAGGGCTCACGCCTTCAAGGCTGGACAACAAGGCCGCCACCCTGGGCGAGGCGAAGTCCTGTCCGCCTCTCAGGAAGTCAGTCATCGTCAAGCCAGATTATTGGTAGCGCGACCCTGCTGTGACACTTTTCGGGACATTCGCAGTCCCTGAAAACACAAAACCCCTGAAATTCTCTAGGAAAATCAGGGGTTTGTGCTTGCTTCAATTGGTGGAGCCGGGGGGATTTGAACCCCCGTCCGCCAGCTCTCCGCTATCGGTTCTACATGCTTAGCCATCTCTACTGAGTTAACTCCGCGCGGCCCGAGTGGCAGGGCGCTTGGAGCGAGCTGTATGAGTTTTAGCCGTTACGTCTACAGCGAACTTGGCGGCGATCCTGTTCTATATGACTGACCAGATCTTCGGGTTTACAGGCATCCCCTAGGGTCAGCTGGCGCCCTTAGGCGGCCAGAGCGTAGTTGTCGTCGTTGGCAACTATGAAGTTGTGGCAGCGGATTTACGAGAACTGTCACCTACTCGGCATGCCCCTCAAGTTTCGTTACCGGCGTCGAATCCTAATCGGCCCCAAAACCTTCGTGGTTACAGCTAGGACGCGGAGTGTACGGCAAAGGTTCCATAACGTCGACTGCGGATTCCAGCGCGGGAAGCTATGATGGCGCCTGGCGTCCCTCTGCGCGCCCTATGGAAAGGAGTCGTCATGCCGAGTTCTAGCCGCTACCCCCTGCGTCAGTGGATCTGGCGGGCCTTCGTGCAGAGCGCGCTGATCCCCTTGATTCTGGTGGAGTCGGTGCTGATCGCGGTGTACCTGCTGAGCAACCAGGCGATCCGCGATGCGCAGGTCGGCCATCTGCAGGAGGCGGCGGTGAAGGACCTGGCCAGTGCCGCGCTGCGCGAGGGGCAGATCGTCGACGGCCGCCTGCGTTCGATCGAATCCCTGGTCCAGGTGTACCGCGACGCGACTCAGCGCGCGCTGCTCGATACCGGCTATCAGGCCGACGAACTGGAGCGTCAGCGCCATACCAGCACCGACAGCGGGGTGTTCTACACCCGCAGCGACGACGGCCGCGCCGCCTCCTTCTACGCCAACAGCACGCCGCCGGCGCAGCAGGATCACGCCAAGGTCATGCGCCTGTCGCAGGTCGACCCGCTGATGCGCTCGATCCAGCAGGCCAACCCGCTGGTGGCGGCGCTCTACTTCAACAGCTGGGACAGCTACAACCGCATCTATCCCTGGTTCGACACGCCGGCGCAGTATCCCCATGACATGGTGATCCCGGATTACAACTTCTATTACCTGGCCGACGCCAAGCACAACCCCGAGCGCAAGGTGGTGTGGACCGAGGTGTACCTCGATCCGGCCGGCCTCGGCTGGATGATGTCGGCCATCGCCCCGGTCTACCGCGGCGATTTCCTCGAGGGCGTGGTGGGCCTGGACATCACCGTCGGCCAGGTGCTCGGCGAGATCGCCGAGCTCAACGTGCCCTGGCAGGGCTACGCCATGCTGGTCAGCCACGACCACAACATCATGGCGTTGCCGGCCGCCGGCGAGCTGGATTTCGGCCTGCGCGAGCTGACCCATTACTCCTACGAGGAGGCGGTACGCCGCGAGGTGCTCAAGCCCGAGGACTTCAACCTGGCCAAGCGCGAGGGCATGGAGCCGCTGCTGCAGGCGATGAACGAGGGCCGTGGCAACGTCCAGGAGGTGCTGCTCGGCGGGCGCAAGCAGCTGGTGGCCTGGAGCGAGATTCCGCAGACCGGCTGGCGCCTGTTGCTGGTGGTGGACGAGGAGCAGATCTTCCACGACACCAACCAGCTGGCCGAGCGCTACCTGCAGATCGGCTACCTGCTGATCGCCGGCCTGCTGGCCTTCTACCTGCTGTTCTTCGCCTGGATGTGGCTGCGTTCGCGGCACCTGAGCAACCAGCTGGCGCACCCCATTGCCGATATCGTCGAGATGGCCGGCAGCCTGGGCCAGGGCAACTACCTGCCGGCGGCGCCGGACAGCCGGATCGCCGAAGTCAGCCGCCTGGCGGACGCTATGCAGCAGGCCGGGCGCCAGCTGCAAGCCAGCGAGCAGGAGCGCCAGGAGGCGCAGAACATCCTCCAGCTGGTGCTGGAGAGCACCACCGAGAGCCTCTGGCAGATCAACGCCCGCGACCTGACCATCGAGCTCAGCGACCGCTTCGTGCGGCGCTTCGGCCTGGGTGCGCGTCACCTGAGCCTGAGCGAGTTCAACCAGCGCGTGCACCCGGACGACCTGGAGCGCCTGCGCCACCTGCGCAAGCACTTCGCCGAGAGCGGTGACGAGCATTTCGACGCCGAGTACCGCTACCTCGACTGCCAGGGCCAGTACCTCTGGCTGCTCAGTCGCGGCAAGGTGCTGGAGCGCGACGCCAAGGGCTGGCCGCTGCGCGTGGCCGGTACCCATGTCGACATCACCCGCCTCAAGCAGGTGCAGGAGGAGTTGCGCCACGCCAGCCTCGAGGCCCTGGCCGCCAGCCAGGCCAAGAGCCGTTTCCTGTCGAGCATGAGCCACGAGCTGCGCACGCCGCTCAACGCCATCCACGGCTTCGCCCAGCTGATCGAGATGGAGGCGCAGGACAAGGCCGATGCCAAGCTGGAGTGCGACTACGCCCACGAGATCGTCAACGCCAGCCGCCATCTAACCGCGTTGGTCGACGACATCCTCGACCTGTCGAGCATCGAGAGCCGCCGTCAGCAGCTGCAGTTGCAGCCCCTGGAGATCGGCAGCCTGCTGGCCGGCTGCGCCGAGCTGGTGCAGCCCGAGGTGCAGCAGCGCCAGCTGCAGCTGCAGGTGATGGCCGCGGCCGAGCCGCCGCTGTTCGTCCAGGGCGACCCGCGCCGGGTGCGGCAGATCCTGCTCAACCTGCTGTCCAACGCGATCAAGTACAACAGCCCGCAGGGCCTCATCCGCATGGGCTACGAGGTGCGCGCCGACTGCGTGCGGCTGTGGGTCGACGACACCGGCCCGGGGCTGTCCGGCGAGCAGCAGGCGCAGCTGTTCCAGCCGTTCCAGCGCCTCGGTCGGGAGAGTTCGAACATTCCCGGCACCGGCATCGGCTTGGTGCTCTGCCGCGAGCTGGCCAGCCTGATGGACGGCGAGATCGGCGTGCGCAGCGAGCCGGGTGTGGGCAGCCGCTTCTGGCTCGACCTGCCCAGCGCCGCGCGGCCGGACGAGACCGACGCCGATGCGCCGGAGCAGTCGGCGCAAAGCGAGCGGCGCCTGGTGCAAGTGCTGTGCGTGGAGGATCACCCGGCCTGCCTGAAGATTCTCCAGGAGGCGCTGCGCGAGTTCGCCGAGGTGCGTGGCGCGGGTACCCGTCAGCGCGCGCTGGCCGAGCTGCAGGACAACGAGCCGGCGCTGTTGCTGCTGGATATCGACCTGCCGGACGGCAACGGCCTGGAGATACTCGACGCCATGCGCGCCGAGCCACGGCTGCGCGAGGTGCCGGTGCTGGTGATCAGTGCGGTGGCCGACCAGGCGCTATTCGAGGAAGCCAGGGCGCGCGGGGCCTCTGCCTGCCTGAGCAAGCCGGTGGACTTGCAGGAGGTGCGGCATCTGGCGCTGGAGCTGCTCTACACCGGCTACTAGGCAGCAGTGCTGCAGGCGCCGCCAGGCCGGCGCCTACGACCAGCAACTGAGCCGGCGACTACTCGCTGGCTTCCAGCAGATTGATGGCTTCGCCCAGCACCTTGACCGATTCGCTGTGGTTGCCGGCCTTGTGCAGGGCTTCGCCTTCGGCGCGCAGTTCCTGCACCTTGGCCAGCACGGCGGGGTCGGCCGGTGGGTCGCTTTGCAGCATGGCGTCGATCTTGGCCATGTCCGCCGGGCAGTGCATCGCCCAGAGGGGCGCGCTGAGCAGGGCGGCGGCGAAGAAGGCGGTTAGGCGGCGCATGATGGTTCTCCAGAACGGGACGGTGGGACCTTCAGTATAGAAAGCCGTGTCGCGGCGTCATCTCCGCCGGTCACTCAGCCCTTCACGCACACCAGCTGGCGCAGGCTGTGCACCACTTCGACCAGGTCGCGCTGGGCCGCCATCACCGCCTCGATGTCCTTGTAGGCCATGGGGATTTCGTCGATCACGTCCTTGTCCTTGCGGCATTCGACGTGGGCGGTGGCGCGCAGCTGGTCGGCCAGGTCGAAACGCTTCTTCGCCTGGCTGCGGCTCATCACCCGGCCGGCGCCGTGGCTGCAGGAGCAGAACGCCTCGGCATTGCCCAGGCCGCGCACTATGTAGCTGCGCGTGCCCATGGAGCCGGGGATGATGCCCAGCTGGCCTGGCTGCGCCGACACCGCGCCCTTGCGCGTGACCAGCACCTCGCGGCCGAAGTGGCGTTCCTGCTGCACGTAGTTGTGGTGGCAGTCCACCGCCTCCAGCTGCGCCTCGAACGGCCGGCCGAGCACCTGGCGGGTGGCCGCGATCACCGCCTGCAGCATCAGCGCGCGGTTCTGCCGGGCGTAGTCCTGGGCCCAGCCGACCGCCTCGAGGTAGTCGGCGAAGTGGCGGCTGCCTTCCTCGAAGTAGGCCAGGTCCTTGTCCGGCAGGTTGGCCAGGTGCTGGCGCATGTCGGCCTGGGCCAGCTCGATGAACAGGTTGCCGATGGCGTTGCCGACGCCGCGCGAGCCGCTGTGCAGCATCAGCCAGACACGGTCGGCCTCGTCCAGGCAGAGTTCGATGAAGTGATTGCCGCCGCCCAGGGTGCCGAGGTGCACACGGTGGTTGCTCTTCTCCAGGCGCGGGTGCTTGGCGCAGATTGCCCGGAAGCGCCCGGCCAGCGCGCGCCAGGCCGCGTCGGTGGCGGCCGGCACTTCGTCCCAGGCGCCGACGTCGCGCTTGCCGAAGCTCTTGCCGTGCGGCACCGCGCGTTCGATGGCGCTGCGCAGGCGGTGCAGGTTGTCCGGCAGATCCGTGGCGCGCAGCGAGGTGCGCGCGGCGACCATGCCGCAGCCGATATCCACGCCGACCGCGGCGGGGATGATGGCGCCGAGGGTGGGGATCACGCTGCCGATGGTCGAGCCCTTGCCCAGGTGCACGTCCGGCATCACCGCCAGGTGCTTGAAGATAAAGGGCATCCGCGCGGTGTTGAGCAATTGCCGGCGGGCTTCGTCCTCCACCGGCACGCCGCGGGTCCAGAGCTTGATCGGTTTGCCGCCGGCGACGTGCAGCAGCTGCGGGCCGTGGTCGTTCATGCAGGGGTTCCAGGCTGGTGCGACAAGGCTATTGTGCGCCTGCCGGCGCTCAATAGTGATACCAGCGCAGCTCCAGCTTCACCTCGTTGACCGGCGCGGCGAGCTGGCTGAACTCGCGCTGGGCGCTCAGGCGCAGGCCGAGGTCGGTGCGCACTTCCCATTGCTGGTTCAGCGACAGGCGACGGCGTACCTCGCCGTTGTGGAAGTAGTCGCCGGCCGCCTCAAGGGTCAGGTTGCCCAGCGCGTTGCGCCACAGCAGGCCGGTGTTGAAGCCCAGCGCCGGGGCGACGAAGGCGGCGAAGTCGCGGTTGTGCTCCAGGCGCGCGGTGGCCAGGGCGAAGCCCAGGGTGCCAGCGCCGAGCTGCCAGGTGGCG
>NZ_AVOF01000750.1:0-765 GCF_000465935.2 Pseudomonas sp. EGD-AK9 | reverse complement strand
CCATGATGGGCTCTGTCTCTCTCATTATGATTGCTTTTGCACTCGGCGGATTGATGGAGAAAATCGGATTGATTTCTGCACTATTGGAAGGCGTCATGAAAGGCATCCGCTCAAAAGGCCGTCTTGTTGCAGCAACTGTCTGCTCAAGCATCGGCGTCAACTTGGCAACCGGCGAACAGTATTTATCGATATTAATACCGGGACAATCATTTAAATCCTTATATGACAAACAAAACATCCAGCGAAAATTTCTGACAAGATCATTAGAGGACGGCGGAACATTAATTAACCCATTGATTCCTTGGGGCGTCAGCGGCGCATTTATGGCGAGCGCACTTGGTGTTCCAGTCATAGACTACATCCCGTTTACGTTCTTCCTCTATATATCGCCGATGATCTCCATTTTGATTGGATTTGTTAAAAAATAAAAAGAGCCCCGCTGTAAAAAGCGGGCTCTTTTCTTCGTTCATTTATGAAATGCTAGCAGCCTGTTGAATGCTTTCTTGAAAAGCAGCCTGAAGCTGTTTGGTCACCGGTCCGGGTTTCCCGCTACCGACCGATTGTCCATCGAGCGTCACAACCGGAATAATTTCTGCCGTCGTTGACGAAATAAAGATCTCTTCCGCCTGTTTCAACTCTTTTTCACTGACAGGAGTCTCATCCAGTTTGATCCCATTCTTTTCAATCAGTCCTAAAATATTCATCCGTGTAATGCCATTGAGAATGAGCCGGTTAGCCGGATGTGTTCGCACAGTGCAGTTGATA
>NZ_AVOF01000749.1:0-770 GCF_000465935.2 Pseudomonas sp. EGD-AK9 | reverse complement strand
AATATCAAGCTTAAACGATTCAGCCAATTCCTTAACACGAGCAGGCCCAAACTCATCCAATTGTCTCAGTAATAAGTACGAAGATCTCTCCAAATTCCCTGTTCTTTTCTCTGATTGATCCAGATAAACAGCTCTCCTGATAAAAGTCGTCAGCTCATATTCAATTAATTCAACTGGATTTTGATTTTGCAATCGCTCTCGCTCCCTATTCCAATCTCCGGCATTGACAACATCATATATACTTGTATAATACAAATGTACATTAACTGAATAAATACAAGTCGTTATATGACTAAATCAATTATTATACTTGTATAGTACAATCATATAAAAAGAAAGTAAAGCGATTCCTCAGAACCATCCTAGAAGCAAGCACCAGAAAGGAGGAAGCTGTTCTGATTGGAGAGCAGCACTTGATGTGAAAGTCATACGAATTATCTTGCAAGTGTTGATATTATATGTATTTTTTATGATCGGGGAAGCCATTCAGCATCTGTTTCATTTACCTGTATCAGGAAGCATCGTTGGATTGGTATTGCTTCTGATCTGCTTGGGCCTCCGTATTGTTCCCGTCTCCATCATTGAAGACGGAGCAGGGTTTTTATTATCCTTCCTTCCATTGTTGTTCATCCCGGCAATGACAGGAGTGATAAACTATCCGTCTCTCATTTCATTCAATGGTCTGATGCTGCTGATTACAGTCGTTCTGAGCACCATCGTCACGATCATTGCGGCTGGATTCGCCAGCCAGCTATTAGAGAAAAAAGCAA
>NZ_AVOF01000748.1:0-771 GCF_000465935.2 Pseudomonas sp. EGD-AK9 | reverse complement strand
CTTTCAACACCTGTTTTTCACCATAGCTTTTTTGGATATTCTTTAATTTAATCATTGTTCGCAAACCTTTCCGCCATATTGATTCTGCGAAGAAACAGAAACATGACTCCATAGTTTAATAGCATGAACAGGACAAAAATACCTGATGCAGAATGAATAAGCATCGTTTCAAGTTCCGGGTTTTTATAGATAAAATACGAGGTGATCGCAGCGATTTGAAGCGATACAATGAAAATGAAAGAACCATATAAGTTGTTATACGTCTTTGCTTTCCCCGCTTCTCCAATTTCGTACAGATGCTCCCAGTTTTTCTTAGGATACAGAGCGGTGCTTGAAATCTGGACAAGACTGTATAAAAAACCCGAACACAAAAATACAATAAACAAATAGATCGTCAGCGCAACGGAAGACGGAAAAAACACCGTAATTAAAATGGTAATGATGAACGAATAGATGAGAGCTGCAAGATTATAAATACATACTTTCGGAAACACCAGTTGCCACGCATGTTTGATATTCCGATGAAACAGATGCTGATTTTTTATTTCTCCGTCAACAGATAATACTGTTTTGAGCGCATCCCCGACAAGCTGATACGAAAAGTTCGCAATGATGACCGCCGCCGATACGATGGCAGCTGCCGAGTACTCGGTAAAATGATGAGAGAGCAGCGGCACACAAAAACCTAAAAACAGCATGAATAAATAAAGCATACTGCCGAAATTCCTGATAAAAAACCCGTCAATTCTTGATAGAAACAGCAGATCTTTT
>NZ_AVOF01000747.1:0-769 GCF_000465935.2 Pseudomonas sp. EGD-AK9 | reverse complement strand
ATCTCCGGTTAAAGCTGATAAAGTTGGGGCAAAATGTTCGCCTAGAGCTGTAAGCTTCGGACGGACCGTCTCTTTTAATACTTCCATGCGCGCGTCTAAGCCTTCTATTGTAAATGTGTTAAAGTCCTCTTCAGTGAAACGCATTTGTGTCATGATTTTCCTCCTTCATGCTAAGTATACATATTTTATCACAGTTCATACGAGCTTCAAAAAGATTGAGTGCGTTTGAAGTAAGGGGAAATGTGGTAATAAACGAATAGGTAAACACACAATTTTCAGAATCATGTTGCGCGTAAATAGAACAATCATACGATATAAGAAGTAATCATTGTTGAATGGCAAAATGGGATGCTTTTTTACAAACAAATGATCTCTGGAAGGGGCGAAAGACAATGAGGCAAGTTGTAAAAGAGGGATTTAAGGAAGAGAAAAACAATCGTGTTGCTGTCTGGAGACTAGAGGTTGATTATGAATTGGCAACCCTATATGAAGCAATGCAGAAAGAAAATGAAGAGCAGATTGAACAAAGCAAAAACAAACTTGAGCGACTTAGAAAAGAATGGATTCGTCTTAACGGGTAAAAAAGCGATAGTGAAAACGAACCGCATGAATGGTTCGTTTTTACGTGAGAAGGGATATTTTTCATTTTCCTTGCTTTTTCATTGCCGTTATCAGTATCCTATAAAATAAAAGGTCTACATAGAAGAGAGGTACGAACGAATGACAAATTGACGGAAATTGATGAGATTGCAAAGAAATGGATAAGAGA
>NZ_AVOF01000746.1:0-768 GCF_000465935.2 Pseudomonas sp. EGD-AK9 | reverse complement strand
CCGACTAAAAGAGAAATGGCATCTATGATGATGGATTTGCCGGCTCCGGTTTCTCCTGTTAAAACCGTAAGCCCGCGTTCAAAAGAAACCGTCAGTTCCTCAATAATGGCAAAGTTTTTAATCGATAGTTCAGCTAACAAACAGCATTACACCTCTTATCTTTGTTAGATTCTTACAGCAGTTCAAGCAGTCTGTTTTTTACACCCTCTGTATCTCCAGGAGTCCGGCAAATAATTAAAATCGTGTCATCTCCGCAAATGGTCCCCATAATTTCATCCCAGTCCAAATTGTCCATCAGCGCCCCGATTGCCTGAGCATTGCCCGGCATCGTTTTCAGTACGATCATATGGCTTGCAGAGTCTATTTTCACAAATGCGTCCATCAAGGCCCGCTTTAGCTTAGACAGCGGATTGAAACGCTGGTCCGCCGGAAGACTGTATTTGTAAGAACCATTATTTGTAGGCACTTTTACAAGGTGAAGGTCTTTAATATCCCGTGATACCGTGGCTTGCGTTACTTTGTATCCATCCTGCTTTAGCATGTCGACCAATTCATCCTGCGTTTCGATTTCATTGCTTGTAATGATCTCTCTAATTTTAATATGCCTCTGGCCTTTGTTCATGTAAGCACCTCTATTTCCAAGCTTATCTGTTCTTTTATGTTATATGATTCTCTGCACATTGTACATGAATGCAGAAAAAAGGAATAATAGCGCCCTATTATTCCGGTACATCTGCTTTTTTTTCTTTTAACGTCTTATGTGCTTCT
>NZ_AVOF01000745.1:0-772 GCF_000465935.2 Pseudomonas sp. EGD-AK9 | reverse complement strand
ATCATACAGATCATTTAAGCATCCGCTATGTGATTTTTGGCGGCGAAGCCTTACAGCCCGGATTGCTTCAAAGCTGGAATAAAAAATATCCTCATATTGATTTGATTAATATGTACGGTATTACAGAAACAACGGTCCATGTAACATTCAAAAAATTGTCCGCAGCAGACATTGCAAAAAATAAAAGCAATATCGGACGGCCGCTTTCAACTCTGCAGGCTTATGTGATGGATGCTCATATGAATCTGCAGCCGATCGGAGTTCCAGGGGAGCTGTATATAGGCGGCGAAGGTGTGGCACGGGGATATCTCAACAGAGATGAGCTGACCGCTGACCGTTTTGTATCCAATCCTTATCTTCCGGGAGACAGATTATACCGAACAGGAGATCTTGCTAAGCGCCTGTCAAATGGCGAGCTGGAATACTTAGGCCGCATTGATGAGCAGGTGAAAGTCAGAGGGCACCGTATTGAGTTAGGTGAAATCCAAGCGGCACTTCTTCAGTATTCAATGATTAAAGAGGCGGCTGTCATTACCAGAGCAGACGAGCAAGGGCAAGCAGCTATATATGCATATATGGTGATAAAAGATCAACAGGCTGCGAATATATCAGACATCCGGGCTTCCCTAAAAAACGCCTTGCCTGACTTTATGCTGCCTGCCCGTATGATACAAATTGACAGCATCCCGGTGACTGTTAATGGAAAGCTCGATCAGAAAGCCCTGCCAGAGCCTGAAAAACACGCTTATACAGCTGATGATATCAGTCCTAG
>NZ_AVOF01000744.1:0-774 GCF_000465935.2 Pseudomonas sp. EGD-AK9 | reverse complement strand
CCTGCAGCGCGCCGTCACGCGGCGGATCGAGCAGCACCGCGGCGAAACCGCCGCCGGCCCAGGCCTCGTCGGCCAGCGGCTTGGACAGGTCGGCACGGAAAAAGTGCACGTTGTCCAGGCCGTTGCCGGCGGCGTTGACCGCGGCGCGCGCAACCATAGTCTCAACGCCTTCCACCGCCACCACCTCGGCGGCCTGGCGCGCCAGCGGCAGGGCGAAATTGCCCAGGCCGCAGAACAGATCCAGCACCCGTTCACCGGGCCGCACTGCCAACCAGTCTAGCGCCTGGGCGACCATCGCCTCGTTGACCGGACCGTTGACCTGGACGAAATCCCCCGGCCGATAGGCCAGTTGCAGCTGCCAGCGCTGCAGGGCAAAGCCCAGCTCGGCGCCAACCTCATCGGCCTGCGGCTCGCCCTCGCCGTGCAGCCACAGCTGCGCGCCGTGCTCGGCGCAGAAGGTACGCAGCAGCAGCAGGTCGGCCTCATCGAGCGGTGCGGTATGGCGCAGCAACAGCGCCTCGGCGCTGCCGCTGAACAGCTCGACATGGCCCAACGCCTGCGGCTTGCCCAGCTGCCGCAGCAGCGCCGGCAGACCGCGCAGAATCGGCTGCAAGGGCTGTACCAGCACCACGCAGTCGTCGATCGCGACTATCTCCTGGCTGGCCTCGGCGCGAAAACCCACCTGCAGCTGGCGCACCTTGGCGTCCCAGCGCACGGCGATGCGCGCGCGGCGGCGGTAGGCGAATTCCGGCCCCACCAGCGGCGCCGCCCATT
>NZ_AVOF01000743.1:0-775 GCF_000465935.2 Pseudomonas sp. EGD-AK9 | reverse complement strand
ACAGACCCCGAAGTCATCTTTGAATACCTCACAAAAAACGGGCAGTCAGAGTCTGCCGACATCAAAAATCAAATCAATTCAAAAAAAATAGAAATACAAGCTTCCCAGCGCGCATATATTCTAGAAGAAATGGCTGTCCAACTAAAAAAGAAAGCGGAGGAGAGATTCAGTCATGATCAATATAAAGTAGGCCGCATCAAACTCACGGCAGGAGAAAAGGTAGATTCAGAAGAGGATATTAAAACAATCAGCGTGTATATGGCCCCGTCTTCTGAAAAAACGGTCCAAACGGTCGCGCCGGTCCACATTGATACAGATCATGCATACGTAACAAAAGAAGCAGCCGAACAAAAAGAAGCCAAACAGATACAAACGCAGCTCGCGGACATTTGGGAAATCGGAAGTGAGAAAATTACGGTTCATATGGAAGGCGGGGAGAGTGTCGGCAATGAATAAAAACGGATTATGGAATGTATTGAAAAAGCAGTTTCTTCCGGGACAAACGAAGGACGGCGAAAAGCCGAAGCTGACCAAATATCATTACTTTCTATTCGTTTTTGTTCTCGGAGTTTCCTTTATGCTTGTCAGCCAGCTGTTTTCTTCACCTGAGAAAACAGAAAACGCCAAAACGATAACGGCCGTATCATCGCAACATTCCGCAGACAGCAAAGAGAAAACAGCTGAAGTGTTTAAAGCCTCAAAATCTGATAAACCTAAAGACTCGATCGATGACTATGAAAAAGAATACGAAAATCAGCTGAAAGAAATTCTTGAA
>NZ_AVOF01000742.1:0-776 GCF_000465935.2 Pseudomonas sp. EGD-AK9 | reverse complement strand
GACTCCTTCAACGAGCGGCTCAAGGAATACGCCGAGCAGCTGCAGCAGCAGAAGCAGGTCTACCTGCAGCTGGTGGCGCAGATCGAACAACTGCTTGGCCAGGTCGAGCAGGCCCTCGGCGCCCAGCGCCAGGCCATGCAGGCCGCGCAGCAGGCGAGCAGCACCCTGATCCTGCTGGCGGCGGCCCTGGCCCTGCTGGTCGGCCTGGGGGCCGCGCTGGCCATCAGCCTGGCCATAGTGCGGCCGCTGAAACGGGTGATCGGCCTGGCCGAGCGCATCGCCGCCGGCGACCTGAGTGCGCGCATCGAAATCGACCGGCGCGACGAGATCGGCCAGCTGCTCGGCGCCATGCAGGCCATGGCCGGCAACCTGCGCGAGATGGTCGGCCGTCTGCAGGGCGGGGTGACCCAGCTGTCCAGCTCGGCGCAGTCGCTGTCGACGGTGACCGAGCAGACCCGCCAGGGGGTCAACGGGCAGAAGCTGGAGACCGATCAGGTGGCCACCGCCATGAGCCAGATGACCGCCACCGTGCACGAGGTGGCGCGCAACGCCGAGGCCGCCGCGGTTTCCACCGAGCAGGCCGATCGGCGCGTCGACAGTGGCAGCCAGGTGGTGCGCCAGACCCTGCAGCGCATCGACCAGCTGGCCGGCGCGATGGACGCCACCACCGCCAGCATCCAGCGCCTGAGCCAGGACACCCAGCGCATCGACGCGGTGCTGGAGGTGATCAAGAACGTCGCCGAGCAGACCAATCTGCTGGCGCTCAACGCCGCCAT
>NZ_AVOF01000741.1:0-776 GCF_000465935.2 Pseudomonas sp. EGD-AK9 | reverse complement strand
CTGGCGGCGCTGGTGGCCGAGCTGCTGCCGGACGAGGTCGAGCTGGACCTGATCGAGCTGGCCGACGACAACCTGTCGCGTGCGGTGCGCGAGCGTTGCCAGGCTTTCTACCCGGCCTGAGTCACCAGGGAATCGGCTGGCCGTCCCAGGCCCAGAAGCTGCCGCTCTGTTCCGGGCCCTGGCCTTCCAGCACGGCGAGCAGGCATTCGGCGGCGAAGGCCGGGGTGAACAGCTGGTCCGCCGGCACGTTGGCCTGGAACGGCCGCGACAGCTCGGTGTCGGTGGTGCCCGGGTGCAGCGCCAGCACGCAGCTCTGCGGGTTGAGCCGGCGCAGTTCGATGCTGGCACTGCGCAGCAGCTGGTTCAGCGCCGCCTTGCTGGCACGGTAGCTGTACCAGCCGCCGAGGCGGTTGTCGCCGATCGAGCCGACCCGCGCCGACAGCGCCGCCACGGTGCAGGGGTGCTGGCCGCGCAGCAGCGGCAGCAGGTGCTTGAGCAGCAGGATGGGGGCGAAGGTGTTGCGCTCGAAGGTCGCCTGCAGGCCGGCCAGGTCGAGCTGGCCGAGGGTCTTCTCGGCGCGGCTGGCGCCTTCCTGCAGGGTGCCGACGCTGCACAGCAGCAGGTTCAGGCGCACCTCGGCGTTCTGCAGGTGGCGGCTCAGGCTGTGCAGTTCGCGTTCGTCGCAGGCGTCCACGTCCAGGCATTGCAGGCGTTCGCCGTGGCGCCCGGCGAGGTCGTCGAGCGGCGCCGACTGGCTGGCATGGCGCGCCAGCGCC
>NZ_AVOF01000740.1:0-15319 GCF_000465935.2 Pseudomonas sp. EGD-AK9 | reverse complement strand
GCGCACCCTGCTCGACGACCTCAAGCGCGCTTGCCTCGCCGGCGATGCCCAGACCACCCGCCACGCCCTCGACGCCTGGGCGCGCCAGCAGCCGGAAACCCTGGCCGACATGGCGGCGCGCTACGTGCCGCTGTCCGACGCCCTCGACGGCCTCAACGGCGCGCTGTACAGCGAAACCGGCCAGCAGTGGCAGGGCGAGGAATTGTGGAAGGCGATCCGCAACCTGCCGGCCGCCCAGCAACCGAGCGCCGCCGCGCAGGAAAGCAGCGCGCTGCCGCCGCTCTACCCACGCTGACGGCGATAACGCTGGTGCGCCGGCGCCACCAGAGTCGATCGCAGGCAAGCGTGGGTAGGGTGCGTCGCGCGCACCGGCTATCGGGCATTTATCCGCTGTAGCCGTCCACCCTTGATCGGCAGCCGTTGTCGGTAGTACGCCAACGCAGGGCGTAACCCCCGTATCCATCGGAACCGGCTGCCGGCGAAGGCCCCGGATGTCATCCGGGCTACCGGCGCCAGCGCGTGCCTTCGCCAGCGCCCCCGGTTGACGGACAAGCCTGGCGGCCTATCCGCCCTGCGTGCGGCGCCCCCAGCGCCATAAAAAAACCGCGGCCCAAGGGCCGCGGTTCTTCTGCTACAGGCTGGGCATCAGCCCTTGGCGCGCAGCTTCTCCGGGTTGATCAGGAAGCGGGCCAGGGCCGGCAGCAGCCAGATCGCGCCGATCATGTTCCAGAGGAACATGAAGGTCAGCATCAGGCCCATGTCGGCCTGGAACTTGATCGCCGAGAAGATCCAGGTCGCCACGCCGATGGCCAGGCACACGCCGGTGAACAGCACCGCCTTGCCGGTGGACTTGAGGGTCTCGTAGTAGGCGTCCTGCAGCGACAGGCCCTGACGCAGGTAGGTCTCCATCCGGCTGTAGATGTAGATGCCGTAGTCCACGCCGATGCCCACGCCGAGGGCGATCACCGGCAGGGTGGCGACCTTGACGCCGATGCCCATGTAGGCCATCAGCGCGTTGCCGAGGATCGAGGTCAGCACCAGCGGCAGGATCACGCACAGGGTCGCGGCCAGCGAACGGAAGGTCAGCAGGCACATGATGCTCACCGCCGCGTAGACCGCGATCAGCATGGTGGTCTCGGACGCGGCGATCACCTCGTTGGTGGCCGCCTCGATACCGGCGTTACCGGCCGCCAGCACCACCTGCAGCTCATCGCTGCTGTGCTGCTTGGCGAACGCCTCGGCGGCGGCCACGGCACGCGACAGGGTCTCGGCCTTGTGGTCCTCGAGGAACACCAGCACCGGCGCCACCGAGCAGTCGGCGTTGTACAGGCCTTCGGCACGGGCGATCGAGTTGTTCAGCACGTCCTGGTTGCGCGACAGGGTTTCCCATTTCAGGTTGCCCTCGTTCATGCCCTTGATCACCTGCTTGGACACGGTGACCATGGAGATGGCCGATTGCACGCCCTGGGTGTTCTCCATCTGCCACATCAGCTCGTCCATGGCGGCCAGGGCCGGATAGGTGGAGCAGCCTTCGGTGGCAGTCTTGATCATCACCACCAGCACGTCGGAGCTGGTCGAGTAGTTGCGGATGACGAAGTCGTTGTCCAGGTTGTAGCGCGAGTCCGGATGCAGTTCCGGGGCGCCCTGGTCGAGGTCGCCGATCTTCAGGTTCTGCCCGTACCAGACGCCGCCGGCCAAGGCCACCACGGCGACCACCACGGAGATCGGCGCCACCATCGGGTGGGCGAAGTTGGAGATGGCACGCCACAGCGGATGGTCCTTGGCCGCCTCTTCGCGGCTGATCTTCACCGCCTTCTTGCTGATGCCGATGTAGGAAATCATCACCGGCAGCAGGATCAGGTTGGTCAGGATGATCACCGCCACGCCCATCGAGGCACCGATGGCCAGTTCGCGGATCACGCCGATGTCGATCAGCAGCAGGGTGACGAAGCCCACGGCGTCGGACAGCAGCGCCACCAGGCCGGGGATGAACAGCTGACGGAAGGCCATGCGCGCGGCGGACAGGGCGTCGGTCGCCTCGCCCGAGGCCATGGCGATGCCGTTGATCTTCTGCACCCCGTGGGAGATGCCGATGGCGAATACCAGGAACGGCACCAGCATCGAATAGGGGTCGAGACCGAAGCCCAGGGTGTGCAGCAGGCCGAGCTGCCAGACCACCGCGATCAGCGTGGTGATGACCACCGCCAGGGTGCTCTTGAAGCAGTGGGTGAACCACAGCAGCAGGATGAAGGTGATGCCGATGGCCACGGCGAAGAACAGCGCCACGCCGAACAGGCCGTCGATCAGGTCGCCGACCTTCTTGGCGAAGCCGATGATGTGCACCTTAACGTCGGGGTTCTGCGCCTGGTACTTCTCGCGAATCTTCTCTTCGAGCTCGTGGGAGAACTTCTGGTAGTCCAGGGACACCAGCTTGCTCTGGTCGTTGGGGTCCGGGTAGGACTCCAGCAGCGGCACGTCGATGATGCTCGACTTGAAGTTGTTCGCCACCAGGCGGCCGATCTGTCCGGACTTGAGGATGTTGCTGCGCAGGTCCTCCAGGCTTTCCACGGAACCGTCGTAGGTCTGCGGAATCACCTCGCCGCCGGCGAAGCCTTCCTCGGTCACTTCGGTCCAGCGCACGCTGGGGCTCCACAGCGACTTGAGGCCGGAACGATCGACGCCGGGGATGTAGAACACCTCGTCGTGGATCTGCCGCAGGGTCTCCATGTATTCCTTGCTGAAGATGTCGCCCTCGGTGGCTTCCACCGAGATGCGCACCGTATTGCCCAGGTTGGCCAGGTCGTTACGGTGCTCGAGCATCTTCTGGATATAGGGGTGACCCAGCGGAATCATCTTCTCGAAGCTGGTCTGCGGGCGTACCTGGGCGGCCTGGTAGAACAGGAACAGGCTGATCAGCAGGCAGATCAGGATCACCGCCGGGCGATTGTTGAAAATCAGCCGCTCGAGGAAAGAGGCAGGCGTTTGTTGATGCTTGGTCATGCAAAGGCTCCCGGCTTGTTATTGTTGGCCCAGATCGGCGCCGGTCGCGGCGGCGAGGTGAACGCCGCCCTGCCCCACCAGGATCAGGTTGCCGTTATCCAGTGCAGTTACCCCGGCCAGCGAGATGCGGTCGGGACGGTTGATCAGGCTGAAACTCTGCCCGTGGTCGGTGCTGCGCAGCACGGTGCCGCCATGGCCGACCACGGCGATGCTGCCGTCGGCCAGCAGGGTGCCATCGGCCAGGCCGAACTCCAGCGGGCCGTTGTTCGGCGTGTTGATGACGATCTGCTGCCAGCTGTCGCCGAAATCGGTGGAGCGGAACAGGTGGCCGCGCAGGCCGTAGGCCAGCAGGGTGCCGGCCTGGTCGGTGCCGAGCACGCCGAACAGCGAGCCATCGTAGGGCTGCTCCTCGATGCGTTCCCAGGTCTGTCCCCAGTCGGCGGAACGGAACATCTGGCCGAGTTCGCCGACGACGAACAGCCCCGCATCCTTCACCGCGGTGATGGCATTGAGGTGATAGGCATCTTCGTTGTCGAGGCGGTCGCTGACGTCTTCCCAGTTCTGCCCGCCGTCGCTGGTTTCCAGCAGCGCGCCGTAGGCGCCGATGGCGTAGCCGGTTTGCAGGTCCTTGAACCAGATGTCCAGCAGCGGCGCTTCGCGCTCGAGGTCTTCGAACTGCTTGGTCCAGCTCAGGCCGCCGTCACTGGTGGCGAGGATCTGCGCGTCGTGGCCGACAGCCCAGCCATGCTGTGCATCGACGAAGAACAGCGAGGTGAGCATCTGCCGGCTGGGCACCTTGGCCTGCGTCCAGCTCTGTCCCTGGTCGTCGGAATAAAGGATATGGCCGCGGTCGCCGACGGCGACCAGGCGCTTGCCGGTGTTGACCACATCGAGCAGCAGGCTGTGCACCGCCTGGGGCGACTCGATGGCATAGCCGGCCTCTGCGGCTGCCGAGGTTTCGGCCTGCAGCGGCGCGGCGGCGAAGCTCAACACGGACAGCACACTGCACAGCGAGAGCGCTTTGGCCAGCGGCGAATGGACACGGAGCGCCGGTTTGCGCGCCAGGATGGACGCCAGACCGGACTGGGTGCGCCGCATGACGGGCTCACTCATATACCTTCCCCCTTATTGTTATAGGCGGTACTGCCTTATTAGCAGGCCGCTCATCCTAGCGAGCTTCGGAAAGCCCTGACAATCGGCGCGACGTTATGTTTTGTTAAGGCCGCAGCCGCTTGAGCACGGCCCATTCGCCGAGCTGATACGAAAAGGCCGCTACTACTGTAGCGGCCTTCGCGTGAGACTACACGACTATTAGCGGGTACCGCGACGACGCAGGGCGGCCGGCTTGAAATAACCGTCGTCCGGAATCGCCTGGCTGAAGTCGATGGTGTTGTTCTCTTCGTTGTCCAGGTTCTGCACGTGGTAGCGACGCGCCTGCAGATCGTGGAACACGTCCAGCGCGGACCAGGTGGTCGGCAGGTCGTAGTAGTTCTTCAGGTAGGCGATGGATACGCGCCACAGCTCGCCGCGACCGTCGTACTGATCCACCACCGCGGCCTGCCAGCTGTCCTCGTCGAGGAACAGGGTGCGCTTGGAATAGATGTGGCGGGCGCCGGACTTCAGCGTGCCTTCCACCACCCAGACGCGGTGCAGCTCGTTGCGGGTCAGCGCCGGGTTGAGGTGGCCGACCTGCAGCAGATCCTTGTACTTCACGTCCGGGCTGGTGACCTGGTAGTTGTTGTAGGGGATGTAGATTTCCTTCTTGCCCACCAGTTTCCAGTCGTAGCGATCCGGCGCACCGTTGAACATGTCGGTGTCGTCGGCGGTACGCAGGCCGTCGGCGGCAGCGATCGGGGTGTCGTAGGCCAGGTTCGGCGCACGCCTCACGCGACGCTGGCCGGCGTTGTAGCCCCAGGCCTGACGCGGCTCCTTGACCTGATCCAGCGTCTCGTGAACCAGGGTGGCGCCACCGGCCAGGCGCGCCGGGCTGGTGGTGAACGACAGGTAGTAGAACATGATGTTGTTCAGATCGGCGAAGGAGCCGTTCTGCATGTAGTACTTGAACATCGCCTCCTGCTGCGAGGTCACCAGCGAGTAGGCGCCGTTGCGCTGCACCGCCACTTCCGAGGCGCGGCGCACGATGTAGGTGCCGCGGTAGCGGGCGATGTGGTTCCACAGCGCCTCGACGCCGTTCTGCGGAATCGGGAACGGGATGCCGCCATAGGCATTGCTGAAGCCGTTGCCGCCATCGGCCAGCTTAGCGCTGGTGGCGTTCTTGATGCTGTTGTCGTAGACCCACTGCGGCGCGGAGCCGGAGCGGCGGGTCTGGTACACCGGCATCTGGTAGGTTTCCGGATAGGCCTTGAACATGGCGACCTGGCCCGGGGTCAGGTTGGCCTCGTACTGGCTCAGGTTGGCCGCGGTGATGGTGAACAGCGGCTTGTCTTCCGGGAAGGGGTTGACGTGGTGCTGGCCCGAGCGGGTGTAACCGGCCGGCGCCTGGGTGATGCCGCCGGTCCAGGCCGGGATGGTGCCGGCGGCGTTGCCGGCCTTCTCGGCGCCGAAGGGGGTCAGGGTATCGCCGAGCTTGGCGGCTTCCTGCGGGGAAACGGCAGCCAGCGCGGTGCCGGCGGAAAACGCCAGTGCAACGGCTACGGCCATCAGCCTGTGCTTGTTCAGCATGGTAATTCTCCGTGAAGAGTCTGGCCGAACGCCCTACGGCGCCCGGCTGTTTTTCTGGTTATGGGTCTTTAGAGCCTGTTTACGATCTCGCGAGCTAGAGATAAACGGTGGCGAAAACGGCCGAGGAAGCGGAGCTTACGTATGTAAATGAGCATTCCGAGGTCGTTTTCAACGCCGTTTAGCCGACGCGCAGCAGATCGTGGACAGGCTCGTTAGAAGGAGTACTTGACGTTGACGCCGACGTTGTCGCGGTCGCGCGAACCGTTGTTCTGCCCGGCACCGTAGAACTCGGTGTACTGGATCTCGGCTTCCAGGCTGTTCAGGTAGCTGGCGCGCATGCCGACGGTGTAGGCCATGCGGCCTTCTACGAAGTTGCCGGTCTGGTGCGAGTTGCCCTCGAAGTCGTGCTTGAACACGGCGAACGGCGACAGGTTGACGCCGGCGTAGACGTCGTTCCAGGTGCCGGACATGACCAGGGTGTAGCCGTAGGCGTTCTTGTTGATCTGGTCGTCGCGGTCATAGCCGGAAACGTAGGAGTTGTTCGGCCGGCCGGCGTAGTAGCGCACGTTGCCCTGGTAATCGACGTACTGCAGGCTGTCGCCGCGCACGTGCTCGGACGCCAGCTCGGCGACGCCGAACAGCGAGTCGAAGCCCAGCGACGGACCGAAGTTGTAGATGGTGCCCAGCGAGGTGTTGAAGGCCTCGACACGGGTGGAGTTGTGGATCTGATCGTCGATATCGACCATCTGACCGCCGATGTTCACCGGGCGGCCGGCAGACAGGTGGGCGGCCTGGCCGAGCAGGTCGCCGAGCAGGTCGTTGGTGGTGGCGATGCCGATCGGCAGGTTCGGCCGGTAGGACAGCTCGCCGAACACCGAGGCCTCGCCGACCGTGGTATTGAAGCTCATGCCGTACATGCGGATATCTTCGGCGTACTCGCGGCGGGCGTTGACCTGGTTGGCCACGTCCACGGCGGCGGCGCCGTTGACCAGGCCCAGCACGGTAGCCGCGGCCGGGTTGCTGGCGGCCTGACTGACCAGATCGTCGTAGCTGGTGGCGCTGACCCCCAGCAGGCTGCCCAGGCTGGCCAGCTGATCGATGTTCAGGCCGGCGTAGGTGGAGTTGATATCGGCGTAGATGGTCGGTTCTTTGGCGTGGTAGTTGACGAAGTAGAAGCCGAACTCGGTGGAGTTGAGCTCTTCGGCGATATAACGGAAGGCGACGCCGAACTGGCCATCGTTCTTGGCATTGATGTCGGAGCCGACGCTGGCCACCTTGATCACGCCGTTGCTGTCCAGATAGTTGGTGCCCTGCAAGCCGCCGAAGTTGGCCGGCAGACCGGCGAAACCGCCATTCACCGCGCCGTTGTAAACGGTCTGGAACAGCGGATTGGACAGTGCATCGACCGTGGTGTAGGCGGTGTTGCCGCCATCGGCGAACAGATCGGTCTCGGAGAAGTAGGTGCCCACCGGGTCGACCGCGGTTTCCTTCCAGTTCCACTGGTAGAAGGCTTCCATCGACAGGTTGTCGGTCAGGCCGAGGTTGAAGCTCAGCGCCTCGACCGGCACCAGCACTTCCTTCACTTCCGAACCGGGCAGGCGGAACTTGGCGGCGTCGACCGGGTTGGTGGTGTTCACCCCGCCGCGGTAGAACAGACCTTCGCCCCAGTTGAACACCTGCTTGCCGAGACGGCCGGAGACCGGCATATCGCCCACGTCCCAGTTGCCATAGACATAGGCATCGAGGATCTGCGCATCGCGGCCGGCCTTGTGCCGGGTCTCGTAGGTGAAGCTGTCGTCGCGCGGGAAATTCTGGCTCGGCTGGGCCGGATCGTTGGCGCCGTAGTAGTCGTTGCGCTTGTCCATGATCTGGGTGTCGTAGAACGCGGTGCCGCGCACGAACACGCCGTAGTTCTGATACGAGGCTTCCAGATCGGTGGTGATCTTGAACACTTCGGAAACCAGGCCGGTATCGAAGTTGCGGTTGCCATCGTTGGTGTTGATGTCGTTGTTGCTCTTGTCCTGGCCCTGCACGCGCCACAGCTGGCCGTAGGACACGGTGGTATCGATGGAACCGGTGATTTCATTGTCGGCGAAGCTGAACTCCACCGCCTGAACCTGGGCGGCAACCAGCAACGGCAGGACGCCAGCGAACGCGAAGCCGGCGGTGGCCGGGGCAAATCGCAGAACGGGCTTGCGGGACTTAATTTCCATCGAGACTTTACTCCGTGGACAGATCATTCTTTTGGGCGATCCCGCAGGCGGGACGGCGATATGCCGTACTGACGACGGCTTGTTTTGGCTTGCGCCAATGCATTGCAGCGGCCCCTGGCGCAGCGGCGTGGGGCCGAATCCCGTCCTGCACTGCAACCATGGTGCCAATTCAAACGAGCGTATCAGCGCAAAGGCGCTAGTTAGACAATCGGCGGTGTTTCCTTCGGTGACTGATCATTCACTGACCAATCTGTCAGCTATTCGCCTGGCCGATGGCGTCTTTTGTCCTACGATCCGACGCTTTATGCCCCTTGCTAGAGGTCTCGCGTGGGTTTTCGCGCAAGCAAGAGCGCCACTCAGTCAAGGGCCAAGACCCTAACTTAAGTGTGCAAATGCATAACAGGCGAAGGGCATATTTCTTTGAGTAACAAAAAAGTGTTACCAGCCAGAGGCTGGTAACACTTCTTGTGCAGCAGAACCCGTCTTAGGCCAGGCTTTTGCTCACCACCTCGTAGACGTCGCTAGACAGCTCGCCGGAGGCGAGGATGCGCTGCAACTCGGCCTGCATTTGCGCCTGACGGGCGGCGCCGTACTTGCGCCAGCGGGTCAGCGGCGCCAGCAGGCGCGAGGCGATCTGCGGGTTGAGGGCGTTGAGGGCGATCACCTGGTCGGCGAGAAAGCGGTAGCCCGCCCCGTCGGCGCGGTGAAAGTTGACCAGGTTCTGGTTGGCGAAGGCGCCGATCAGCGCGCGCACCTTGTTCGGGTTCTTCAGGGTGAAGGCCTCGTGCTGCATCAGCGCATGCACCCGCTCCAGACCGCCGGGCAGCGGGCAGCCGGCCTGCACGCTGAACCACTGATCCATCACCAGCGGGTTGTCCTTGAAGAAGTCGGCGAACATCGCCAGGGCCTTGCCCTGCTCGTCCCGGAACGGCGAGTTGACCAGCACCGCCAGCGCCGCCAGACGCTCGGTCATGTTGTCGGCGTTCTCGAACTGATCGACGCAGGCGGCCAGCACCTCGGACCGCTCGCTGAGCATCAGGTAGGACAGTGCGATGTTCTGCAGGCTGCGGCGGGCGAAGTGGGCGGCCTCGGCGACATAGGGGGTGACCTTGGACACTTCGCGGCTGGCCTGGTAGCGCGCCCACAGTGGCTCGAACAGCGCGCTGGCCAGCTCCTTGCGGGCGAACTCGCGGGCGACGTGGATGGCCTCGACGTCGGCCACCTCGCTGATCTCGGTGAGGTAGGCTTCGCCCGGCAGCGAAAGCATCTCGGCGACCATGGATTGATCCAGCGCTTCGTCCTCGAGCAGCGTGCGCAGCGCCGTGACCAGGCGCCGATCCAGCAGCAGGGTCTCGCCGCGCTGCTGCTGGCCGATCAGCTCCTGCAGCACCTGCACGGACAGCTGCTGGCCCGCTTCCCAGCGATTGAAGCCGTCCGAATCGTGCTGCATGAGGAACATCAGCTGGTCGCGGTCGTAGGGAAAATGCAGCTTGACCGGTGCGCTGAAGCCGCGCAGCAACGACGGCAGCGGCCGCTCGGCGACATCCACGAAGGTGAAGCATTGCTCGGCCTCGGTGACCGACAGCACGCGGCTGGTGCCCTGCGCGGCAGCCTCGCCCTGCAGGCGCAGCGGCAGCTCGTGGCCCTGGGCATCGAGCAGGCCGAGCGCGACGGGGATGACGAAGGGCTGCTTGTCCTTCTGCCCCGGCGTGGCCGGGCAGCTCTGGCGGAAGCTCAGGCTGTAGGTCTGGGCCGCGGCGTCATAAGCCTCGCTGACCTCCAGGCGCGGCGTGCCGGCCTGGGTGTACCAGCGCTTGAACTGGGTCAGGTCGACGCCGCTGGCATCCTCCATGGCCTTGACAAAGTCGTCGCAGGTCACGGCCTGGCCGTCGTGGCGCGCGAAGTACAGATCCGAACCCTTGCGGAACAGCTCCGGCCCGAGCAGGGTGTGGATCATGCGCAGCACTTCCGAGCCCTTTTCATAAATAGTCAGGGTGTAGAAGTTGGAGATCTCCATGTACGCATCCGGGCGCACCGGGTGGGCCATGGGGCCGGCGTCCTCGGCGAACTGGTGGGTGCGCAGATAGGCCACGTCCTCGATGCGCTTGACCGTGCGCGAGTGGGTGTCGGCGGAGAACTCGGCGTCGCGGAACACGGTGAAGCCTTCCTTGAGCGACAGCTGGAACCAGTCGCGGCAGGTCACGCGGTTGCCCGACCAGTTGTGGAAGTATTCGTGCGCCACCACCGCCTCGACGCGCTGATGGGCGGCGTCGGTGGCGGTCTCGGCGCGAGCCAGCACGCAGCTGGAGTTGAAGATGTTGAGGCCCTTGTTCTCCATGGCGCCCATGTTGAAGTCGTTGACCGCGACGATCATGAAGATGTCCAGGTCGTACTCGCGGCCGTAGACCTCCTCGTCCCACTTCATCGAGCGCTTGAGGCTGTCCATGGCGTGCTGCACCTTGTCGATGTTCTCCGGCTCGACATAGATGCGCAGCGCGACTTCCCGCTGGCTCATGGTGGTGAAGCTGTCTTCCACGCACCAGAGGTCGCCGGCGACCAGGGCGAACAGGTAGGCCGGCTTCTTGAACGGGTCTTCCCAGGTCGCCCAGTGCCGACCGCCCTCTTCCGCACCGCTGGCGATCGGGTTGCCGTTGGACAGCAGCACCGGGTAGCTATGCTGCTCGGCGCTGACCGTGGTGGTGAACTTGCTCATCACGTCCGGGCGGTCGAGGTAGAAGGTGATCTTGCGAAAGCCCTCGGCCTCGCACTGGGTGCAGAACATGCTGCCGGACTTGTACAGGCCCTCCAGCGCGGTGTTGCTTTCCGGATGGATACGCACCGTGCTATCGACCACGAAACGCTCCTGGGTCGGCTGCAGGGTCAGGTGGCTGTCGGTCAGCGTGTAATCGCCTTCGCCCAGCTCGCGGTCGTCGAGCTTGAGCTCCAGCAGTTCAAGCTGCTGACCATCCAGCACGAGCGGCGGCATGCGGGCCCCCGACAGGCCGGCGCCGGCCTCGGGATTACGGCGCATGACCAACTGCGCGTGCACCAGGCTATGGTCCTCGAACAGCTCGAAGGTCAGGTGGGTCTCGTCGATCAGGTAGTCGGGGGCCTGATAGTCCTTGAGGTAGATCATCTTCGGTTGTTCGGTACGCATGGCTCTTGGCCTCTCGTCTGCGGCGCGCCGGGCGCCGGGTGGCAATCGGGGGTCAGGCGGCGATCTCGTGGACGGCCAGCTGGTAAGCGGTGTACTTGCGGATATTGATCACGCCGGTGTCGAACATCAGGTACTGGCCCTTGATCCCGAGCAAGGTCCCCTCGGCCAGTGGCTGCTTGTCCAGGTTGAAGCTGGCGATCTTGGCCGGATAGGCCGCGATGGGATAGCGGATGTCCAGCACCTCGGCGGCGCCGAGCGGCTGAATGGCCTGCAGACCGAAGCGCTGCTGCAGCTCGGCGATGCCCGCGGCGCAGCTGGCGAACAGCTGCTCACGGATCGCCGGCAGGTCGACCGGCGCGGCATCGCCCTTGAGCAGCGCGCGCCAGTTGGTCTTGTCCGCCACCTGGCTGCGCAGCAGATCCTCGACGAAGCCGGACTGCTGCCTGGTGGCCACGCGCAGGATCGGCAACGCCTGGGTCGCGCCCTGGTCGATCCAGCGCGTCGGCACCTGGCTGGCGCGGGTGATGCCCACCTTCACGCCGCTGGAATTGGCCAGGTAGACGATATGGTCGGTCATGCAGAACTGCTCGCCCCAGCTCGGCTCGCGGCAGGTGCCCTGATCGAAGTGGCACTTCTCCGGGCTCATGATGCACAGATCGCACTGCGCCAGCTTCTGCATGCAGGGGTAGCAGTAGCCCTGGCTGAAGCTGGTCTTGGTCTTGCGCCCGCAATGGCTGCAGTGGATGGCGCCGAGGTACTCCAGGCGCAACGTCTTGCCCAGCAGCGGGTTGACCGGCACCTCTTCGTCGCCGAGGCGCAAGGCGTACTGCACCGGCGCGTCCAGGCGCGCCGCCATCTTGCTCAGCGAGCCACGTCCCAGTTCGCTCATCAGTGCAGGGTTTCCGAGGACTTGAACAACAGGTTGGGCACCGGCTCGGACTTGCTGCTGCACTCCTGCGGGCCCATGTAGCCGGTGCGCTGATCCTCCGGCAGGTTCTGCTGTTCCCAGGCGATCATCGCCTGCAGGCTCAGCTCCTTCTGCTCCTGGGTCAGCTTGCGGCCATCGGGCCATTTGCCGATTTCCACGGCCAGCTTGAGGCTCTGGTAGATTTCCGGGGTGATGTTTTCGATGGCTTCGAGAAAGGACGACATGGGGTCTCCGGATGGATCCTGGGGCGGGTGCAACCCGCCGGAACGGTCAATATGATCGGTTCAAGCGCTGCGTCTGGCCAGCATACCGCCAAGCAGCCCGGTGAGGCAGCCGGTGAGCAGGCCGCCGAGATGCGCGGCATTGGCGATGGCGCCGAACTGCAGCAGTTCGAAGACGCCGGTCATGCAGATCGCCAGCCAGGCCAGCATCATCACCAGCACGCCGGGCGGCAGGCGATAAACCGGGTTCGGCGCCAGGCGCTGGTAGATCCAGCAATGCCCGAGCAGGCCGTAGAGTACGCCGGACAGGCCGCCGAACAGCGACGGCCCGGCCCACCAGTACTGGGCGAAGTTCGACGCCAGGGCGAACAGCAGGGTCAGCCCGAGCAGGCCGATGGCGCCCTGCCGAAACTCGATGCGCCGGCCCAGCTCCCAGTACCACAAGCTGTTCATCGCCAGGTGCAGCCAGCCGAAGTGGATCAGCATGGGCGTCAGCAGACGCCACCACTGGCCGCTGGCGAGCGTCGCCTCCAGGTAGGTCAGATAGAGGTGCTCGCCGTCGATACGGAAGTCGACGAAGCTCAGCCAGCGGATGGCGGCGAAGTTCTCCCCGGCCGCGGTCACGGCGAAAACGATGAAAGTCAGCAGCAGCACGGCGCCAGTCAGCGGACTGCGGCGCAGTTGCAGCAATACGCCCTCGCGCTCCGGCGCGACGGGTTCGGCAACCTCGCCGGCGGCATCGCCATCCGGGTAGCGCGCATAGAGCTCGCGCACCTGCTCGGCCAACTCCTCGCCGGCCACCCAGAGCACCTGCTCGCCGCCCTCCTCGATCACCCGGTGCGGCACCTGCAGACGCCGCAGCAGGGCGACGAAACCACTCAGATCGGCGGCGAGCGGCAGGCGCAGCACGGCCACGGCACTCATCGCGGCGCCTCCGCGGGATCGACGTCGACCCAGACGAACTTGCCCGACTCCAGGCGCTGCTCCTGGTCCAGGCGGTAGGCCACCAGCTTGCCGCCAACCACCGCGCTGTAGTCCAGGCAGGCCAGGTTGGCGCGGATCGGCGCCGGCTTGCCGCGGCGCCAGTAGTGGCCGACGAACAGCAACGGCTCGTGTGCGCCGTAGCGCAGCAGCTCGTCCTTCTGCAGTTCGGTCAAAGGCGTCTGCGCCGCCAGCTCGGGCAGCGCGTCGGGCTGGAAGACGATGTCGCCGTAGGTCTCGGGATTCTCTTCCCAGAACTTGGTGCGGAAATAGGAACGGGTGAAGCCGTCGTCGCTGGTCAGGGTCAGGCCATGCGGCAGGCGCATGTCGGTGCCGCGCAGCAGGCGATCCAGGGCCAGGTTGGCGAAGCTGCCGGGCACCGCCGAGGCCTGGACGAAATGCTCGTCGATGCAGCCGTCGGCGAACTGCGCGCGCAGCGGCTCGATCAAGCCGCTGTCCCAGCAGGCATGCACCACGCGAAAACGCCCGGCATCGAGAAACAGCGGCATCTCGTAGAACCAGCGCAGGAACTCGCGCCATTCCTGCGGATAGGCCTCGAACTGCGCCAGGGTCTCGCGCATCAGGCGCTGGTGGCGCGGGCTGTGTTCGCGGACGAACTGCCGGCCGCTGCCCGGCGGCGCCGGCGTGCTCCAGCCCAGGGCGTTGAATTCGTGGTTGCCCATGATGCACAGCGCCTGGCCGGCCGTGACCATGGCCTGCACCAGGTGCAGGGCCTCGCGGATGCCGGGGCCGCGGTCGATCAGGTCGCCGAGGAAGATCGCCTGGCGCGAGGCATGGCGCCACACGCCACCCTGCTGGCGATAGCCGAGCTGCTCCAGCAGGCGCTCCAGGGTGCGCGCGCAGCCGTGGATATCACCGATCAGGTCGTAACCACGATGGGGGTCGAGGGACATTCAGTCGTGCCCCCCGAGGCGGCTGCCCCAGCCCAGCTTGGTGCGGCAGACCTCGTAATAGTTGTGATCCAGCGGATGGATCAGGCGCAGCTTCTGCGCCTTTTTGGCCACGTGCAGGGTGTCGCCCGGCGCGCAGGTGAAGTGGTTCTGGCCGTCGCAGGAGACCTGCGGGTAGATCTGCAGGTCCTGCGACACCACTATCTTCAGCTCGCTGTTGCCGTCCACCACGATCGGCCGGCTGGACAGGGTGTGCGGGTACATCGGCACCACCACTATGGCGTCGAGCTTGGGGTGCATGATCGGCCCGCCGGCCGACAGCGCGTAGGCGGTGGAGCCGGTCGGGGTGGCGACGATCAGGCCGTCGGCCTTCTGGCTGCAGACGAACTGGCCGTCGATGAACAGCTCGAACTCGATCATCCGCGTCGACTTGCCCGGGTGCAGCACCACGTCGTTGAGCGCATCGCCCTGGCCGATGGCTTCGCCGTGGCGGCGCACCTCGGCCTCGAGCAGGAAGCGGTTCTCGGTCAGGTACTGGCCTTCGAGCACCTGGGCCACCTTGAACTCCAGCTCGTCGGGGCGGATATCGGTGAGAAAGCCCAGGCTGCCGCGGTTGATCCCCAGCACCGGCACCTTGTGCCGGGCCAGCGCACGCGCCGCGCCGAGCATGCTGCCGTCGCCGCCGACCACTATCACCAGGTCGCAGACCTCGCCGAGCATCTTCCGTGAGGAGGTCTGCAGGCCGTGGCCGGGCAGCACCTCGGCGATGGTGTCCTCGAGGATCACGTGCAGGTGGCGGTCGATGAGATAACGCTTGAGTCGGCGGACGGTCTCCAGCACCCGCGTGCTGCCGAGGCGCCCGATGATGCCGATATTGCGAAATTGCTCCATGGGATGCCCGCCAGACTTGAGAAGGGAGAGACGGCGATTATCGGTCAAAGGCCGAGGCCGCAGCAAACCGCCCACCGCACTGGGCTATGCTCGCTTACATGAGCCCGCTCGATGTCCTCCACGATCTGCCCCGCCACCTGCACCGCCCCGCCGTCCGCGACCTGGCCTGGGTGCTGCTGTCGCCGCCGCTGCTCGGGCAGACGCCCAAACCGCAGCGCCACCCGCTGCAGGCCAGCCGCTGGGGCACCCAGCCGGCACTGCTGGCCGACTGGCTGCGCCGGCTGGACCGCGACGACGGCGAGCTGAGCGCCTGGCTGGCCGGCAATCCGGGGCGC
>NZ_AVOF01000739.1:0-776 GCF_000465935.2 Pseudomonas sp. EGD-AK9 | reverse complement strand
ATCCGTGAAGGAACGGACAGTCCATATGAAGCGATTAAGCCCGCTGAAAAACAGGAAACCTATCCGGTTTCCTCTGCCCAAAAGCGGATTTATGTCCTTCAGCAGCTGGAGGACGGAGGGACAGGCTACAATATGCCGGCTGTGTTAGAGCTCGAAGGGAAGCTCAACCCTGAAAGGATGGACAGAGCTTTCAAAGAGCTGATCAAGCGCCACGAGTCGCTTCGGACCTCCTTCAAACAGGACGCAGGAGGCGATCCGGTGCAGCGCATCCATGACGAGGCGCCGTTTACGTTACAGACTACAGTTCTCGGCGCACGAACCGAACAGGAGGCCGCAGCCGCATTTATCAAACCGTTTGATCTCAGCCAAGCGCCGCTGTTCCGTGCCCAAATCGTAAAGGTATCAGATGAGCGGCACCTGTTGCTGGTTGATATGCATCACATCATTTCAGACGGTGTTTCCATCAACATTCTGATTCGGGAATTCGGCGAGCTGTACAATAATCGGAATCTTCCGGCGCTGCGCATTCAATATAAAGATTATGCCGTATGGCAAGAAGGATTCAAAACAGGAGACGCGTACAAAACGCAAGAGGCGTACTGGCTGAAGCAGCTCGAGGGCGAGCTGCCTGTGCTGGATCTTCCGGCTGATCATGCCCGCCCGCCGGTGCGAAGCTTCGCGGGTGACAAGGTCTCATTTACGCTGGATCAAGAGGTTGCATCAGGCCTTCACAAGCTGGCACGAGAAAACGGAAGCACACTGTACATGGTGCTCCT
>NZ_AVOF01000738.1:0-777 GCF_000465935.2 Pseudomonas sp. EGD-AK9 | reverse complement strand
GGCGCTGCCCGCCGGCAGCTGGCCGCCCTGCCAGCTCCAGTTGCGGTAGCGTCCGTAGTCGCGCGGCGGCGCCGGGTAAGCGCTGCGGTCGAAGACCTGGGCGGCCTCGGGCGGCGCCGGCGGCATCGGCAGGGATTGCGCCTGGTAGGGATTGGGGCTCTGGCAGGCGACCAGCAACGGCAATGACAGGATGGCGATGGCGGTGCGCATGGTGTTCTCCGTGGTCGCGCGCGGCATACCCAGTGGTTTCAGGCTACGCCCGGCCTGCCGCGGCGTCCATCGCGGCCGATCAGAGCGGCCGGCACAGCCAGTGCAGGTAGCGCCCCAGCCCGGCGAAGCTGGGGTGGCGGCGGTAGGCCAGCTCCATTTCCAGCAGGTCGAGCAGCTCGGCCTTGGCCTGGAACTCCTGCGGCATGTAGTCGTGGAACACGCGCACGCCGCTGCGGCTTTCGACCTGCCACTGCGCACCGAGTTGCGCCGCCAGATCGCGTGGGTCGAGCGGGCGTTGCGGGGTCAGGCTCTGCCCCTCGCCGGCGAAGCGTTCCTTGCGCAGCTTGCGGAAATGGCCCTTGAGCAGGTTGCGGTAGACCAGCGCGTCCTTGTTGTAGAAGGCCAGCGACAGCCAGCCGTCCGGCGCGACCAGCTGGTGCAGCACCGGCAGGATCGCCGCCGGCTCGGCCAGCCATTCCAGCACGGCGTGGCACAGCACCAGGTCGAAGGGCTGCTCGAGCTGGCCGAGCAGCTCCTGCCAGGGCGCCTGGATAAAGGTGGCGGCCT
>NZ_AVOF01000737.1:0-780 GCF_000465935.2 Pseudomonas sp. EGD-AK9 | reverse complement strand
ATCGTGATAAACGTCAGTCCGCCCGCGATCATGAGCTTAGCGGTGAGCAGCTTTTTACGGCTGATCGGGTACGTGAACATCACAAGAATGGTTTTGTTTTTATATTCCGAAATCACCAATTTTACGATCAGCACAGCGCCAAATACGATAAATACCGCTCTGACGAAGGTGCCGATGATGAGGAATGCTTCATCCGTACTTTGGAACGAAACCCCGCCATCGGCTTTTTCGGAATAACTGATCAGCCACATAAAACCCATAATGATCACGTTGGCAATAAGGGCACCTCTGATATACCAGCCCATTTTCATTTTTCTTAATTCGATTCTGATCAAATTCATCAACGTGTCTCTCCTCCTTTACGCACTGATGCTATTGCCGTTGATCAATTTGATAAAATAATCCTCCAGCGACGTATACTTTTTGTTCAATGATTCAATGTCTACATCATTTAAAATCAGCGCTTTGGATATAGCAGCCTGTGAGGCTTCGGCTTCGTAAATTCGGATTGTTTTCTCATTTAAAATTTTAAAGTTGGTTAATTGCAGCTCTTTCTCAAGAACAAAGCAGGCCTTTGTCTGATTCGATGTAACAAGCTCGATGTATTCAGTGTTCTGGCCCCTGACATCCTCCATTGATACCTCTTCAAGCAGTCTGCCGTCCCGAATGACGCCGATCGTGTCCGCAATTTGTTCGATTTCACTCAGTAAGTGGCTTGAGATCAGCAGTGTCATCCCGTACTCTTTGCTCAGCACTTGAAACAATTGCCTGATCTTTTTA
>NZ_AVOF01000736.1:0-781 GCF_000465935.2 Pseudomonas sp. EGD-AK9 | reverse complement strand
AACAGCGCCACCTCTTTGTGCCACGCGGCACCAAAGTGCCCGCAGAAATCGCTGCGGTGTGCGAAGCCAATGTCGACGTCGCTTTGATCGAAAAGCATTGGGATAGTCTGGTGCACCTGGCAGCCTCGGTCATGAGCGGACATGCCAGTGCGGTGGCAGCTCTTGCGCGGTTCGGTTCTGCCGCCCAGGGCGATCCAATCTATGAGGCTGGCGTGCAATTGGGGCGGTTGCTGCGTACGGCGTTTTTGGCTGACTACTTTGTCAAGGACGCTTTCAGGAACGAGTTGCGCCGGGTGCTCAATCGGGGCGAGGCTGTTAACGCCCTCAAGCGCGCCATTTATACCGGCCGGATCAGCCCGGCGCAGGCCAAACGTGTCGATGAAATGCAGGCTGTGGCCGATGCGTTGAGCCTGATGGCCAACATCGTGATGGCGTGGAATACCTCACAGATGCAGGCGGTCCTGGATCGCTGGTCGAACCGCCGCCAGGTCATTCCACCGGAACTGATCGGGAAGATTGCGCCCACCAGGCTGGAGAGCATCAACTTGCGGGGTGTGTTTCGCTTCCCGGTTGACCGCTATGCTGACCAAATCCTGCCTTCGCGGCCAAATGCATCGATAACTGGCACCAATGGATGAAACCGACCACGGTTTGACGCCACGAATCGCAGATTTGAAAGTGAACAGGAAAGTCAATGAAATCAACGATCTACCAACACCACCTCCGCGCCAGTGCTAGCTTTTCGTACCGTCACTTATTGCACTGAAAACGAGGAGACCCC
>NZ_AVOF01000735.1:0-782 GCF_000465935.2 Pseudomonas sp. EGD-AK9 | reverse complement strand
AACCGTGATCCTGGCGAATCTCGGCATGAAAGCTGGCGATCCCGGCATCGCCGAGCACCAGCTGGTTGCGGCTGTCCTGGCCGATGGTCAGGCGCTCTTCGGTCAGCCAGACCGGCGCTTGGCGGTTATCCAGGAACTGCAATCTGAGCATCTCGGGCGCCTCGGATCAGTCGAAAAGGTTGTTCAGCAAACGTTTGATCGGATTCTGCTGGGCCGGCGGCGTGCTGCGCGGCCGGCTCGCCGCCTGGCTGCTGCGCACGCGCTGCTGGTGGCCGTCGTAGAGCGCCAGCAGGCGTTCGTTGTCGGGTTCGGCCTCCAGCCCCTGCTTGATCTGCTCCAGCGCCAGGTTGTACTCGCGCCGCGCATAGGCCGCCTCGCTCTGCTCGATGAAGCGCTGCGCCACGCGGTTGATCCCGGCCTGCGCCAGCAGGTTGTCCGGCTCCCAGCCGAGCACCTGGCGGAAGTAGTGCACCGCGCTGTCGTCCTCGGGCAGGATCAGCAGGCCCTCGCCCAAGCGCTGCTCGGCCAGTTCCAGGTACTGCTGGATGCGCGCCTGCAATACCCGCTGCAGGCCGTCGGCGGCCTGGGCGTTGTCGGCATCCAGGGCCAGCGCCTGGCGGAAATAGTAGTCGGCGTTGTCCTGCGCAGGGGCGAGCAGCTGGCCTTCGCTGAGGCGCGTTTCGCCGAGGGCGAGCAGCCCGGCGAGGCGCTGCTGCAGCTGCCAGTAGTAGCCGCCGGCGCTGCCGGCGCCGAGCAGCAGCACACCGAGCAGGGCCCAGGGC
>NZ_AVOF01000734.1:0-786 GCF_000465935.2 Pseudomonas sp. EGD-AK9 | reverse complement strand
GAACGCTCAAAATCGGCGGCGGATATTTTGAAATTGCTCGAGCTTATTTTTGAAGGCGGTATAGATAAACGAAAATTGGTGATGAACGGGCGCGTGGATATTGCACTTTTCTCTACTATTCACCGCGTGCAGCTGCCAAGCGGCAGCTTTTCACCGAAGCAGGTCAGAGCCAGGTTTCCACACCTTCATATCGGGAGGTCGGTGCATTCACTGGAGGAAGCGGTTCAAGCAGAAAAGGAAGACGCGGACTACGTGCTGTTCGGCCATGTGTTTGAAACGGATTGCAAAAAGGGTCTTGAAGGCAGAGGAGTATCTTTGCTGTCAGATATCAAACAGCGGATTTCCATCCCGGTTATAGCCATCGGGGGGATGACGCCGGACAGGTTAAGAGACGTAAAACAAGCAGGGGCAGACGGCATTGCTGTTATGTCAGGAATTTTCTCTTCCGCTGAACCTTTGGAAGCAGCCAGACGATATTCCCGCAAGCTAAAGGAGATGCGCTATGAAAAGGCATTATGAAGCAGTGGTGATTGGAGGCGGAATTATCGGTTCCGCGATTGCTTATCATTTGGCAAAGGAAAACAAAAGCACCGCATTGTTTGAAAGTGGAACAATGGGCGGCAGAACGACAAGTGCCGCTGCCGGAATGCTGGGCGCCCATGCCGAATGCGAGGAACGTGACGCGTTTTTTGATTTCGCCATGCACAGTCAGCGTCTGTACAAAGGTCTTGGAGAAGAGCTTTATGCATTATCAGGTGTGGATATCAGGCAGCATAACGGCGGTAT
>NZ_AVOF01000733.1:0-783 GCF_000465935.2 Pseudomonas sp. EGD-AK9 | reverse complement strand
TTCCGAACGCCTGCACAAGCCGGATGCCGCCGATGTTATTTTCTACACGCGCGCTGAAGTCTCCGATATCCTTGTTCAGCGTGGTAAATGCTTTGGTCATTTTTTTGTTGAAATAAAGCGCTAGCCAAATGACGATCGGCATAATGATGAACGTTAATAAAGCAAGCTGCCAGTTAATAAACAGCATCACTCCGAACGCCCCGAGAATGGTCATGACCGCAATGAATAAGTCTTCCGGTCCGTGATGGGCGACTTCACCGATATACATTAAATCGTTCGTGAGCTTCGACATCAGCGTTCCCGTCTTGTTGTTGTCGTAAAATTTGAACGAGAGCTTTTGCAAATGGTCAAAAAGCGACTTTCTCATATCAGTCTCAATATTGATACCAAGCATGTGTCCCCAGTAGGTCACGATATACTGAAGAGCCGAGCTGAGCGCGTACACCGCAAATAACCGATTGAGGTCGCGATGATCAGCCCCCAGTCCCTGCCCGGCAGCAAGGTATCAATAAAATAATTGACGATCAAAGGAAAACTCAGCTCCATTAAACCTCCCGCGATCGCTGAGAAAAAGTCGAGAAAGAACAACGTTTTATATGGTTTATAATATGAAAAAAATTGCCGCAGCACCCTATCTTCCCCCAATGTATAAATAACTGATAATATTTCTCAATTATACTATACACGGGCTGTTTTGAAAGATCAGATTTCTTTTTTCTTACAGAACACCTGAAAACAGGCGGGCAAATGACTCTTTTGTCCGGTCAGCCACGCCTCTTTTAT
>NZ_AVOF01000732.1:0-789 GCF_000465935.2 Pseudomonas sp. EGD-AK9 | reverse complement strand
CGGTGGCCCGCGAGCAGGGCGGCGATGGTCGCCTGCAGCGGCTCGCCCGCGGGATCCCGCAGGTAGTCGCCCAGCGGCAGGCCCAGGCAGCTGTGGCCGGGGCGCCCGCTCAAGCGATCCCAGGCCGGGTTGAGGAAGGTCAGGCGGCCCTGGCTGTCGGTCAGGCACACGGCATCGTCGATCTCCTGCACCAGCTCGCGGTAGCGCAGCTCGGACACCTGCAGCTCGTCGCGGGCGCGGCGCTGCTCGGTGAGGTCGATGTCGATGCAGTACATCTCCGCCTGGCCGCGGCTGTTGCGCAGCATCACGTGGCTGGAGAACACCCAGACCAGGCTGCCGTCCTGGCGCTGCAGCTGGATCTCGGCGGCGGGAATCACCGGTCCGCCCAGGTGCCAGGCCTGGATCGCCGCCACCACCTGACGGCGTTCGGCCTCCGGCACTATCAGTTCCTCCAGGCGCCGGCCGAGGGCGTCCTGCAGGCGGTAGCCGTACAGCTGCTCGCTGGCCGGGTTCCAGAAGATCACCCGGCGCTCGCGGTCGTAGCCCTGCACGGCGATGCGCGGGGTCTGCTCGAACAGCTGGCGAAAGCGCTGCTCGCTCTCGCGCAGGGCCTGCTCGTCGCGCTTCTGCGCGCTGATGTTCTGCAGGGTGCCGAGGGCATGGCCGGGGCGATCCGCCTCGCCGTGCAGCAGCAGCCAGTATTCGCCGTTGTCGCGCGACTGGCGCAGGCGCAGGCTGAGGTGCAGGGCCTGGCCCTCCTGCAGCAGCGCCAGCAGGGCGCGGCGCGCC
>NZ_AVOF01000731.1:0-792 GCF_000465935.2 Pseudomonas sp. EGD-AK9 | reverse complement strand
CAGCATGCTGCAATTTCTCAACTAAATCTGCCGCTCTTACGCGATCTGTACCGCCGACTTCGATCTGCTGATCTTCTTCTGCGTACCCGTGTAATGAAATGACATATTCATGATTTCCCGTCATTTTAAGGGCCCGAGGTTCATCAAAGTGCGTGCTCGTAATGTGCAGGACTGAGTTTCCTGTCGATTTTAAGCCTTCAAATAAATACATCGAGTACTCTTTGCTGAGCTCTCTCGCTACTTCACTTGTCCCGCCTTCAATACCTCCTCCGTGAATAGCTAAAACAAGAACAGGGCTTCCGGTTTCTTTCGTAAAAATGTCGTAATCAGAAGGATCTTCATTGTTTTTTAATTCCTCAAAATTCTGATATACATCTTCAGCATAAATTGAAGAAATCGGAGTAAATACCATAAAAATAAACAATAATTTTACAATTTTAATAGTTGATGGAAAACGTTTGGCTATGTTACAATCAACATGCTTCAAGGAATGGAGCAAACGGCGGAGCAGGGATACTTTGGCCGGTTTCATCTACTCCGCCTCTAAGTCCAAATCAACAGGATGTAGGTCTCTTTGAGGCTTTAGCACGAATTCTCTTGTCCTCCTTGTTAAATTTTTGTTAAATTCACAATATTATATACCATTAGCCCGGGCGCTGTTCTTCTCATTTTTGAATTTATGAAAAGTAAGCTGGCACCACCTCCCCCATTTCCATACAAAACAAAAATGCACCTGCCCTTTGGCCTGTGCATTTTTATTTTCTCTTCATTCTTCGTTTTTTTGCTTGATTT
>NZ_AVOF01000730.1:0-792 GCF_000465935.2 Pseudomonas sp. EGD-AK9 | reverse complement strand
CTTTCTATATTTCGTACGTCCTTCTCCGCCTTGATAGCCTCTTGCTTCCATTGCCACCGCAAGCTCTTCGGCGCGTTTAAATGCGCTGACGAAGAGCGGGACAAGAAGCGGGACAATAGCCTTCACTCTTTCTTTGACAGGCCCGCTTGTAAAATCAACGCCTCGCGCCATCTGAGCCTTCATGATCTTATCTGTCTCCTCCATCAGTGTCGGAATAAACCGTAAAGAAATTGACATCATAAGAGCCAGCTCATGAACAGGAAGCTTTAATTTTTTCAATGGGTTCAGCAGCTGCTCCATTCCATCGGTAATCTCAATCGGTGTAGTCGTAAGCGTTAATAAAGTTGTGATTAAAATCAAATAGACGAATCTAAGAGAAATGAATATCCCCTGAACCAGACCGCCCTCATAGACTTTGAAAAAACCTATTTGAAAGATAATCGGTCCTTCATGTGTCATAAGGATGTGAAGAAGGAACGTAAAAAGGACAATCCAGATGATTGGCTTCAGCCCTTTCATTAAAAAAGAGAAAGGAACTCTTGTTAAAGAAACGACGCCAATTGTAAATAAACCAAGCAACGCATATGTCTGAACATTATTGGCTAAGAATACAATGCAGACAAATAAAAAGATCGTGATCAGTTTTGTTCTGGGGTCAAGCCGGTGCACAAGTGAAGTCCCCGGTACATACTTGCCGATAATCATGCTGTCCATCATAAAGTCTTCTCCCCCTGAAAAAGAGCACGGATTTCAGCAGCGGCATCTTCCATTGTGAGCATAGGCTCATTAAAT